>CANOFK010000001.1 GCA_947565265.1 uncultured Clostridia bacterium
GGGTTTGGGGACAGCGTCCCCAAGGTCGTAAACCCGGCCTATTTTTGTTCCTCAGCCTCGGCGAGTTCCTTTTTGTAGAGGTACTTTTCCACTTCCTCCACCATGTTTTTGGGGATCTCCTTTTTCACGGGGAAAGCGGTAGCGTTCACCATATCCCGCGAGAAAGCCAGCACATAGCGGGCGGTTTTCTCCAGGCCCTCGGAGGAGAGGAAACTAAGGGTATCAAACCGGTTATGGATGTACGCGGCCCCTGGCGCACCGAACCGGGTAAAGTTCACGGCGGGCACACCGCTATCGGCAAAGGGGATGGAGTCGCTGGAATAGATGCCCTGTTTCACGTCAGCCGAGTAGCCCCGCACCTGGGTAGAATAACGGATATAGTTCACCAGGCTCTCTTCGCCTGTTACCGCCACACCGTCCCGGCCCAACACCGGGCCGCCCACGTCGGTGTTGATCATCAGCACATGGTCTTTCAGTTCGTCCTTATGGGCTTTCACATAGGCCCAGCTACCTTCCAGGCCAATTTCCTCACTGCCGTACCACATAAACTTCACGGTACGCTTGGGCGGGTTCTCCTTAAACCAGCGCAGCACCTCCATATTAATAACAGAGCCTGCCCCGTTGTCGTACACGCCCTTAGAAAAATCCACCGAGTCATAGTGGGCCCCAAAGGAAACGATCTCCTCCGGCTTTTCTGTGCCCGTAATGGTGGCCACCACATTGTGAGAGGTGCGCTCTACCGTTTCGTTTTTCAGCACCAACCGGGCCTTGCAGGCCCCCCGTTTCACCATATCAAAAGCGTCCAGCACCCGGGTGTGTACCATGGGCACATTGCCAAAGGCCCGCAGGGTACGGCGCAGCATCCGGGTGGAAAGGTCCGTACCCTCCCGGTCATCCCGCAGGTCGCCTTCCATGGTGACGATGCCCGCCACACCGGCTTTCATCAGCTTGCGGAACAGGGGCACCCGCATAAAGCCGTTTACCAGCACGATCTTGCCCTCGGCCCCGGCCAGATCCACCTCGTTGCCGCCCTCTACATAGAGGAATTCCGCGGTCAACCCGCCCTGGTAGGTGTTTTTGGCGCACTTATAACCGGTAACCGGGTATTCCTGCTGGAAAGGCTCCAAAATCTCCAGCGTAGCGGTTTCCACCTCCGCATCCTCAATCTGGAACGCCTCGATCTGGGCAGGCACGCCTATTTCCTCACACTCTGCCTGCAAAATTTCTGCGGCCTGCAACTCTTCCGCCGACCCGGCCACCCGGGTAAAGCCAATTTTTTCCAGCAGGCCCATAGCCCTTTTGCCTGATACTTCCATGTCCTGATACCTTCCTTTATTATAAGTTTGATGGTGTTGATTTTGGTGCCTATGCTATCTATGTAAAGCCCTATGCCTCTATGGGGCGTGGGCCGGCACGTAAGGCGGCGCGGGCAATACTCCCCCGCCGTTCAGGTAGCCAGATCCTGCTTGATCTGGGTGGTGGATATCTCCGGGGTGCGGGGGAGGTAGACCACCTGGCAGTAGTCCTGCAAAAAGTCGAACTTCCCCCTCCAGTCATCGCCCATCACAAAGGTATCCACCTTATAAAGCTGCACGTCATTGGCCTTCTGCTCCCAGCACTCTTCGGGGATGACCAGGTCCACGTAACGGATGGCTTCCAGCAGCCGCAAGCGTTCTTCATATGTAAATTAGCACTTTTTCTGCTTGGCATTCCAGTTGAATTCATCCGTAGAGAGGGCCACGATCAGGTAATCCCCCAACTCCCGGGCACGCTTGAGCAGGTTGATGTGCCCGTAGTGGATCAGGTCAAAGGTGCCGTAGGTTATCACACGTTTCATCCTAAATCTCCCATCCTTTCATCCCCTTCAGCCGGGGCGGGCACTCAGGCGGTTTCTTCCACCAGGGCCCGATAAACGGCCCGCACCCGCTCTGTGCCCAGATCCGTTTCGTGCAGGTAGGTGTACCGGTTCTGGCGCATCTCGGTGGCGTGCTGTATGCAGTATACAAAGCCCTCCTCCCCCAGCCCCAGCCGCCGGGGGTTGATATCCACCCCAAACCGGCGCAGGTATTCCAACTGGGGGGCATAGCTGTGGCCGGTAAGCATCAGCACCGCCACCGTGCCCAATGCCACCTGGATGCCGTGGAGGTTTTTCGTTTCGCCAAAATAGTCCAGGGCATGGCTGAACAGGTGCTCAGACCCGCTGACCGGCCGGCTGGTGCCCGCAAACTGCATAGCAATGCCCGAAAGCACCAGAGAATTGGCCAGCACCTCAATAAATCCCGGCTCGATCCCGGCGTACTGGGTCTTCATCAGGGCATCCAGGGACGTCTTGGACATAAGGTAGGCGTAGCCGTTCATCTCCTCCTTCTCCCGGGCCACGGCCAACTCCCAGTCCAGCAAGGCCATGTGGTTGGAGATGGTGTCCCCGATCCCCGCCTTAATCAACTGGATGGGCCCCTGCAAGATAACCTCCGTGTCCACAATCAGCATGGATGGCATGGCAGCGCCCAGGCTTTTGGGCTTTTTGTCCCGTTTCAGCAACACGGCAATGGGGGAGGCGATACCGTCATTGGCCATGGTGGTGGCAATAGACAGCAGCGGCCGCTTGGAGATATACGCAGCGTATTTGGCCACATCCAGCACCTTGCCGCCGCCCATAGCCACAATACAGTCAATATCCGTGGCAATCACCCGCTCTGCCACCGACATGGCGTAGCCAATGGTGTTGCTGTCAATATACTCCTCCTTAATGGTCCCGATCTCCCCCAGTTGGGGCCGTACCAAGTGGCCGTACAGCTTGTCCACCACCGGGTCGGATACATACAGCAGCTTGCCCCCCATATGGCTTTCCGCCAGGGTCTTGCCCACCTGCCGGATGTACCCCGGCCCTATCTTCAGGATCTCCCTGCTCTCCATACCCTCACCTCAGCCTTTGGCGTCATACCAGGTTTTGCCCGCGGCGGCCTCGGCCACCATAGGCACCGAAAGCTCCACTGCCTGCTCCATCTCCTCGGCCAGCAGGGCTTTTACCTGTTCCTGCTCCTCCACAGGGCACTCCACGATCAGTTCGTCATGCACCTGCAAAATCATCCGGGCCTGCAGGCCCTCCTGTTCTAGCCGGCGGCTCACCCGTATCATGGCGATCTTAATAATGTCCGCCGCCGCCCCCTGGATGGGCATATTCCTGGCCACCCGTTCGCCAAAGGACCGCATATTGAAATTGCTGCTCTTTAACTCCGGCAAATACCGCCGCCGGCCGAAAATAGTTTCCACATAACCCTGCTCTTTGGCCTGGGCGGCCACATTTTGCATATAGCTGTCCACCCCGGCATAGTTGCGCAGGTACTCTTTGATATAAGCGTCCGCCTCCTTGCGGGTCACGCCGATGTCTTTTGACAGGGAGAAGGCCCCGATGCCGTATACAATACCAAAATTCACAGCCTTGGCCCGGCTGCGCATTTGGGGCGTTACCATATCCTGGGGCAGGCCGAACACCCTGGCCGCGGTAGAGGCATGGATGTCACGCCCGGCGAGAAAATCCTCCCGCATAGCCGTATCCCCCGCCACATGGGCCAGTACCCGCAACTCAATCTGGCTGTAGTCCGCGTCCACCAGCACATATTCCTGCCCATCCCGGTTCTCGGCGGCAAAGAACTTCCGCAGTTCCCGGCCAATGGGGGTACGTACAGGGATGTTCTGCAAATTGGGCTCTGTGCTGGAAATGCGCCCGGTACGGGTTTCGGTCTGGTTGAAGTTGGAATGGATGCGCCCGTCCTGGCCAATCACCTTCAAAAGCCCATCGCAGTAGGTGGACTTCAGCTTGGCCACGGTGCGGTACTGCAAAATATCGTCCACCACCGGGGCCTCGGTCCGCAAGTCCTCCAGTACGTCCACGTTGGTCGACCAGCCGGTCTTGGTCTTTTTGCCGTGGGGCAGGCCCAGGCCCTTCTCCTTGTCAAACAGCACCTCCCCCAGTTGCTTGGGGGAATTGATATTGAACTCCCGCCCTACCTGGGCGATGATGGAATCGTGGAGCCGCTCCACCTCCTTTTCCATCTGCCGGCCATATTCCTCAATGCTCTCCCGGTCCACGTAAAAGCCCAGGTGCTCCATCTGGGCCAGCACAAAGCTGAGGGGTATCTCAATGGTGTCCAGCAGTTCCCGCTGGCTGTTGCCGTCAATGGCCTTGCCCAGGGCCCCGCACAGTTCCGGCAGGGCGGCGGCCGCGTTCAAAGCCGGCTCCTCAAAATCCGGCAAAGACACCCGGTACTCCGCCGCCAGCCGGTCCACGTCATACCCGGTGGCAGAGGGGTTCAGCAGATACCCGGCCAAAGCAGTGTCCATGGCCACCTGCTCCATCCGGCAGCCCAGGGAAAGGGCCAGCCGGTGCAGGTGCTTGGTGTCATGGGTGTACTTGCGTATCAGCGGGTTGGGCAGTAAAGCCCGCAAGAAGGCCTCGTCCGGGCGCACCTTCCACAAAATGTCCTTGTGGGCGAACACCATCTCCTCCAGCCCGCCGTCTTTACCCCATTGGCAGTAAAAGTAAGCCTCCCCCGCGTCCTCCAGCCGGGGTAGCATGGGGGCCCCGTCCGCCAGTTCCATCAGCTCCGGGCGGCCGGCGGCAGGGACGCCCTCCTCTGCCAGAGGCGCGGCAGTCAGGCCGAATTTCTCAATCAAGGAGAACAGTTCCAGCCGCACCATGGTGGCCCCGGCCCTTTGGGGGTCGCCCTGGGCCAGGGCATAGCTGTCAAGGTCCGTGTCAATGGGCGCGTCCCGGCGGATGGTGCCCAGATCATAGCTTAAAAAGGCGTTGTTCCGGGAGGCCTCCAGCTTTTTGCGCAAAGCGGGTTTCATAGCCGGGTCATCCAGATGGGCATACACTTCCTCCAGCGAGCCGTACTGTTTCACCAATTCCCCAGCCCCCTTGGGGCCAATGCCCGCCACCCCAGGTATGCAATCCGAGGCGTCCCCCTGGATAGCCTTTAGGTCGATCATCTGCCGGGGGCTCACACCGTATTCCTCCAGGATCTTGGCCTCGTCATACACCGTCACCTGGGGCTGGCCGAACTTGGTGGTGGCCAGCCGCACCGTGGTAGAGGGGGAAACCAACTGCAGGCTGTCCCGGTCGCCGGTGGCGATGACGCAAGTACCGCCCTTCCCCTCACAAGCCGCAGCCAAGGTGCCCAAAATGTCATCAGCCTCCCAGCCCTCGCAGGTAACGGTGCGGTAGCCCAGGTCGCCCAAAAGCCCTTGCAAAACCGGTAGCTGCTGGGCCAGTTCCTCAGGCATCCCCTTGCGGTTGGCCTTGTACCCGGCGTATTGCTTGTGCCGGAAGGTAGGGGCCCGCCGGTCAAAAGCAATCGCCACAGCCTCCGGCTCCGTTTCCTCCTGAATCTTTTTCAGCATAGTGAGAAAGCCGTAAATGCCGTTGGTAAATTCCCCGGACTTGGTGGAAAGCAGCTTGATCCCATAAAACGCCCGGTTTAATATGCTGTTGCCGTCCAGAACCAATAATTTCATAGTAAAGCCCTGTCCTTCCATTTGTTTGCGTATACCGCCCTGGTGCACGGCTGCCCGCGGTAGCTAAGAATCCCTACGCCTCTTTGGGATCCCCTTTACCGCGCACCGGCAGAGATGTCCCCACATGAGCGAGCAAGGCGTATATAATCTTTTGGGGTAACCGTGGCCGGTCTCAATAGGTGCCTTCGGTTGAGAATGTCACGTCGCGGCCCACTTTTTTGGTAGAGGCCGCCCGGCGCTTGTTAAGTTCAGAAAGGAAAAGCGCCTCGTCCAAGGGGAGTTCGACCCGGCGGCCCAGCCAGCCGGAAAGGTGCATGGCGTTGGAAAGGGTCAAGCCGTTAAGGCCCTCCCGGCCGTCGGCCACCAACGGCTCGCCCCGCAGGATATTGGCAGCGAATGCCTTCAGCACCCCAATATGCTGGGGGTTCTCCCCGTCCATTTCCACAGGGACCTCCTCCATTTCGGGCTTGGCAAAGCCCTCCTGGGCCGTGCGGCAGAACGTCCGCTCGTCGGTTTTCAGCCGCCAGAACCGCAGGATCCCGTCCTCACACACCAGCTTGCCCTTGGTGCCGGTAATCTCAAACCGGTTGGTACCCGGCGCATCGCCGGTGGTGGTGACGAACACGCCGGTAGCCCCGTTCTCAAACTCCAGGTAGGCGGTCACGTCGTCCTCCACCTCAATGTCATGCCATTTTCCCTCATGGCAAAAGGCCTGCACGGCGCAAGGCAGGCCACAGATCCATTGCAGAAGGTCCAGTTGATGGGGGCACTGGTTCAGCAGCACGCCGCCGCCCTCGCCGTCCCAGGTAGCCCGCCAGTCGCCGGAGTCATAGTAGATCTGGGTGCGGTACCAGTCGGTGATGATCCAGTTCACCCGTTTCAGTTCACCCAGTTGGCCCTCCTGCACCAGCCGGTGCATGGCCCGGTACAGGCAGTTGGTGCGCTGGTTAAACATCATGGCGAACACCTTACCGCTTTTATCCGCGGCAGCGTTCATTTGGCGCACCGCCTGGGTGTATACCCCGGCGGGCTTTTCACACAGCACGTGCAGGCCCCAGGCAAAGGCCTCCTCGGCCAGCACCGGGTGCTGGTAGTGGGGCACCGCAATGAGCACCCCGTCGCACAGGCCGCTCTGTATCAGCCCGCTGCCCTCCTCAAACACCTGCACGTCTGCCGGCAAGTTCTCCCGGGCCCAGTCCCGCCGGGCGGCGCGGCGGTCAGCCACCGCTACAAGGGTAATGTCAGGCGCCAGCCCTGCCCCTATGTTCTGGGCATGGGCGCTGCCCATATTGCCTATGCCGATGATACCAAGTTTCACTTTATCCATCCAATCAATTCCTTTCTGGAAAGGGAAACGCCCAGCCCCTGTGCCCAGGCGCCTCGCCGGAATGTTTCTATATAAAGCATACCCCAAACCACCAAAAAAATCAAGTGCCAGAAACGCCGTTCCCGCCTTTCGTACGCTTGCCCTCTTTGCCCTTTTAACCGCATCCACTTTTTTATACGCCCCCTCTTGACAAAGGCTGGGTCTGGTGGTAAAATAGGGCAACCTCTCTTATTTACAGGAACCACCACAACAGGATAGCGCCAGGCCGTGTACGTTGCACGGATCACATAGCGCAGTGCGAGCAGGCAAGCCCTCCCTTACCGTGTCCGGGCGGGGGTTTTGTTTTGGCGTACTGCGCTTTTTCAAAATGAGGTAACAAATGGAAAAGGCAAAAAAAGACCAATCGACAAAAGCAAAAAAATCCAGCATCCTCCGCTTTTACCCCCTGACCAAGGGCCTGCGGAGGTGCTTTCTGGGGGCCATGGTCACGGTGGTGCTCTCTGCCCTGGCAAACTACATGACCCCCCAGGTCATCCGGGTCACGGTAGACTCTGTTATCAACGACAATCCCTTTGCCCTGCCCGGTTTCCTGCTGAACTGGGTAGAGGCCCTGGGTGGCCGGGCGTTCCTGCGCAGCCACATTGTGGTATGCGCAGGGGCAGCCTTGCTGTTCGCCGTAATTGCCGGCGTGACCAACTACCTTTCCCGCATGAACCTGGCCAAGGCCAGCGAGGGCACCATCCGCCGCTTGCGGGACAAACTCTTCTCCCACATCCAGCGGCTGCCCTACGCCTGGCACAACGCCCACCAGACCGGGGACATTATCCAGCGCTGTACCCAGGATGTGGAGCTCATCCGCAATTTCGTCAACGACCAACTGATGTCCGTGGTGCGCACGGTGCTGGCCATTGGCATCTCCCTTACGCTGATGTTCCTGATGAACGTACAGCTTTCCCTGATCGTGCTGGCCTTTATCCCCATGGTGCTGGGCTACTCCATGGTATTCTTTGTGCTGGTAGGGAAAAAGTTTGACCAGGCCGACCACACCGAAGGCGAACTGACCGCTCTGGTGCAGGAGAACCTGACCGGCGTGCGGGTGGTACGGGCCTTTGGCCGCGAGCGTTTCGAGATCGACCGCTTTAGCAAAAAGAACCAAGAGTTTGCGGACCTGTGGAGCCATCTGGGCACCATTCTGGGTATTAACTGGGGTCTGGGCGAGCTGTTCGCTGGCCTGCAGGCTCTGGTAATCATGGTTGTAGGCGTGTTCTTTGTAGAGAACGGCTCCCTCACCGAAGGGGAGTTCTTGGCCTTTACCGCCTATAACTCCATGCTGGCTTGGCCTGTGGCCCAGTTGGGCCGCATCTTAAGCGAATTGAGCAAAACATCCATCAGCGCCACCCGTATCTTCAGCATTCTGGACGCGGAAGAGGAGCAGGAATGCCCCGACCCTCGCACCCCGCCTCTGGACGGGGACATTGTGTTCGACCATGTAAGTTTCGGCTACAGCGAGGGCGCCGGCGTGGTAGAGGACGTCAGCTTTACCATTAAGGCCGGCAGCACCTTTGGCATTCTGGGGGCCACCGGCAGCGGCAAATCCACCCTGATGTACCTGCTTGACCGGCTGTACGAGTTGCCGGAGGGCCAGGGTTCCATTACCATTGGCGGGGTGGACATACGCAAAATGAAACGGGAGCACCTGCGCCGGGGCATCGGCATGGTGCTGCAAGAACCCTTCCTGTTCTCCAAGACCTTCCGGGAGAGCATTGCCGACGGCTCCAGCCGTCAGGATCTGGACACCGTACGCCGCTACGCCCGCATGGCGGTCATTGACGACGCCATTGAGAACTTCTCCCAGGGGTATGACACCCCCATCGGCGAGCGGGGCGTCACCATCTCCGGCGGGCAAAAGCAGCGGGTGGCCATTGCCCGTATGCTGATGCAGGACACCCCCATCAAGGTGTTTGACGACTCCCTCTCCGCCGTAGACATGGAAACGGACCAGAAGATCCGCCAGTCCATTAAAGAGAACGTCCACGGCACCACCATCCTCATCGCCCACCGCATCACCACCCTGATGAACGCCGACCAGATTCTGGTGCTGGACCGGGGGCGGGTAGCCCAAATGGGCACCCATCAGCAGTTGGCCGGGGAAGACGGTATCTACAAGCGCATATACGAGATGCAGAAGTCATAACCCCCAAGGCCCAACCACAGCAAGCGCCCGGCCATAACCGGCGTTTGCCCCATCACAAGGTACGCCCCCCCTTTCAGGCGCACCCCAGCCCGCGGAAACCGTAAGGAGAACCAAATGAAAAAAGAGATACAAGCGCAAAAACCCCAAGAACGTTTCCACACCCTAAAGGTGTGGCGGAAAATGTTGCCCTATGTCAAGCCCTACCGCAAGCTTATCGCCGCGATTTTCGCGGCCATGCTGGCAGACGCGGCCATTGCGGTGGCCTACACCCTGCTGGCCGGCTATGTGGTGGACCGCTTTGTCACCCCCCGGGCCTATCAGGGCATCACCCTGTTTGCCCTGCTGTACGCCGGGCTGGTACTGGTAAAGACCCTGGCCCAAATCACTCTGGGTAGCGTAGCCCTTCGTCTGGAGATGTACATAGCCCGCGATTTGAAAAAAGAGGTATTTACCCATCTACAGTCCCTCAGCTTTTCCTACTACAACCAGACTCCCGTAGGCACCATCGTGGCCCGGGCCCTACAAGACCCCGGCCGCATCGCAGAGGGCATCCCCTGGATCCTGGTGGATGCTGTATACTGCACGGTGTACGTGTTCAGTTGCCTTGCGGTCATGCTGGTGGTCAACTGGCGGCTGGGGTTGTTGATTCTGGCCGTGGTGCCATTTATCGCGGCATTCACGGTTTTCTTTGAGCAGCGCATCCTGCAAGTCAACCGCCAGGCCCGCAAAATCAACGCCGAAGTTACCCGCCACTATAACGAGGGCATCTCCGGCGCCAAAACCTCCAAAACCCTCTGCATTGAGGACAAGAACCTGGCGGCCTTCCATCAGGTCAGCGAAAATATGCGCCGCACCAGCATCAGGGCCGTTATGCTGGATGCCATCTACATCCCGGTTATCAGCTTTTTAACCGCCCTGGCCGTGTCCTTTGTCATTACCGGCGGCGGCGGCATGGCCCTTGTAGGGGGCATAACCATCGGCCAGCTAACTATCTTCGTGAACTTTGCCCTGCAAATCGCCGAGCCGGTCCAGATCTTCGCCTTCCAGGTCACGCGTTTCGTGTCCATGCAGGCCAATATCGAGCGGGTGATGGAACTGCTGGAACTGGAGCCGGAGATCACCGACACCCCGGAGGTCATCGAGAAATACGGTACCTCTATGGACCCGAAACCGGAGAACTGGGAGCCCCTCACCGGCCGCGTTACCTTTGACGACGTGACCTTCCAGTACCCGGACGGCCACGAGAACGTGCTGGAACACTTCGACCTGGACGTGCCCGCAGGCTCCACCGTGGCCATTGTGGGGGAAACCGGCGCAGGCAAGTCCACGCTGGTCAATCTGGCCTGCCGGTTCTTTGAGCCCACCGGCGGCCGGGTGCTGATCGACGGCCGGGACTACCGGGAGCGCAGTATGCTCTGGCTCCACAGCAATATCGGCTATGTGCTGCAAACGCCCCACCTGTTCTCCGGCTCGGTAAAGGAGAACATCCGCTACGGCCGTCTGGACGCCACCGATGAGGAGATCATCGCCGCGGCTAAGCTGGTCAACGCCCATGACTTTATTATGCGCATGGAAAAAGGCTACGACAGCGACGTGGGCGAGGGCGGCGGCCAGCTCTCTACCGGGGAGAAACAGTTGGTATCCTTTGCCCGGGCCGTGCTGGCCAACCCCCGTATCTTTGTGCTGGACGAGGCCACCTCCTCTATTGACACCAAAACCGAGTCCCTGATCCAGGAGGCCATCTCCACCCTGCTGACCGGCCGTACCTCCTTCCTCATTGCCCACCGGCTCTCCACCATCCGTAAGGCCGATATGATCCTGGTGGTCCGGGACGGCAAGATCATCCAGCGGGGTACCCACCAGCAGTTGATGGACCAGGGCGGCTACTACGCCGACCTCTATAATAAACAGTTCGAATCTGAAACCACCGAGGCCGCTTTCGCCCGGTAGGCTTGCTCCCTATCCTGCCTAGAACCCTTTCCCTGTGGGGCTCCGCCTCACTCCCTGCCTAGAACCTTTCCTCTGTGGGGCGCTGCCCCACACCCCGCTTAGAACCCTTTTTGAAAAAAGGGTTCTAAGAACTCCCAAAAACTTTTAAGGGGGCTGCGCCCGTTGCATGGGGCGCGGCCCTCCTTTTTTGCGCTTTTTGTGCAAGGGCACGGGCTACGATTTTTTCTTTTTTTGTAAAGCGGCTCTCTCCTTTTAGAAAAGGACTTAACTTCCCAGGTACATCGCCGAAAACAAATGAATTATGGTTCACTTCCCAACCGGCGGTTGTGTGAACAGCCCCGCCCATATAGGCCGGTTGGTAGGAGAAAAGCAAAAAAGCCGTTCATCGCCCAACCAGTGGTCGAGTGAACGGCTTGATGCCATTAGGCCGACAGAAAACGGCTCAAAAGTCTTTGGGGATTCTTAAACCCCTTTCTTCGAGAAAGGGGTTTAAGCCGCCGGAGGCAAAAAGCCGCCGATTGTAGCAATTCCGTTTAGCGGAAATACTCTACGCCGGAGCGGAAGAGGAGTTGATCCTTATGGCCGGGGACATTGCGGTAGAGTTCGCGGCCCCGGCGCTCAGAGTGGCCCATTTTGCCCAGCACCCGGCCGTCTGGGCTGGTAATGCCCTCAATGCCGCAGACAGAGCCGTTGGGGTTCCACTGGATATCCCCGCTGACGTCACCGTTGGGGCTGACATACTGGGTGGCCACCTGCCCGTTGGCGATAAGGGCTTTCAAGGCGGCCTCATCGGCCACAAAGCGGCCCTCGCCATGGGAAACCGGGATGGTATGCACGTCCCCCGCGCGCACACCCCGCAGCCAGGGGGACTTGACACTGGTCACCCTGGTATACACCATACGGGACACGTGCCGGCCCAGGGAGTTAAAGGTCAAAGTCGGCGCTTTGGGATCCGGGGGGGTGATCTTTCCGGTAAGCACCAACCCCAGCTTAATCAGCGCCTGGAACCCGTTGCAGATACCCAAAACCAGCCCGTCCCGCTGCTCCAGCAGATGGGTAACGGCCTCGGCGATCAGCGGGTTGCGGAAGGTGGTGGCGATGAACTTGCCGGAGCCTTCCGGCTCGTCGCCACCGGAGAACCCGCCGGGCAGCATAATGATCTGGCTGCGGCGGATGGCCTGCTCTAGCCGGCGGATGGTGTCCTCAATATCCCCAGGGGTCAGGTTGCGCACAATAAGCACTTCCGCCTCAGCGCCCACCTTCTCAAAGGCCCTGGCAGAGTCCACCTCGCAGTTGGTGCCGGGGAAGGCCGGAATCACCACATGGGGCCGGGCCGTTTTGATAGCCGGGCTGCCGGTGTTGCGCTGGGTGAACAGGGGCACATCCGCAGGCATGGGCGCAGGGGCCGCCTGGTTGGGGAATACCTTCTCCAAAACCCCACCCCAGGCCTCTATCAGCCGGTCCACGGGAACCTTTTCGCCATCAATTTCTACACAGTCCCGGCCGGTAGTGTGGCCCAGCAAGGTTCCGCAGCCCACCTGCGCCTCCTCCGAAAGGGCCACTACCAACGAGCCCTGCAAGGGCGCAAACAGGGCTTCCGGGCTAAGGCCCTTCTCAAACTTAAAGCCCAGCCGCTCGCCAAAGCACATACGCATCACGCAGGCGGCAGCACCGCCCTCCCGCACCACACCGGCGGCGGTAATGTCCCCACAGTGGATATGCCGCAACACCTGCCGGTACATCTCCTTCAGTTTCTCCCAGTGGGGCATATCATCCCCGTCGGTGGGCACAGGCAGCAGTACCAGTTGGCTGCCCGGATGCTTTACGCAGGCGGAAAGGGTACGGCTGGCCTTAGTCATCGCCACCGCAAAGCTGACCAATGTAGGAGGCACGTCCAACTCCTCAAAAGAGCCGGACATACTATCCTTGCCGCCAATGGCCGGCAGGCCCATGCCCATTTGGGCGCTCAGGGCCCCCAGCAGGGCCGCGGCGGGCTGCCCCCAACGGGCGGGGTCGGCCTGCAAACGGCAGAAGTACTCCTGAAAGGTCAGCCGGGCCTTCAAGGGGTCGGCCCCAATGGCCGCCAACTTTGAGAGGCTCTCCACCACCGCGTAGGCCGCCCCCATAAAGGGGGACCACCGGGCCACGCCGGGAATGTAGCCGTAGGCCATTGCCGTAGCGTCGTCGGTTTCGCCGGTCAGTACCGGCACTTTCGCCGCCATAGCCTCTTCCGGGGTCAGTTGATAGGTGCCCCCAAAGGGCATCAGCACCGTGGCCGCGCCAATGCTGGAGTCAAACCGCTCGCAAAGGCCCTTCTGTCCGCATACCTCCAGCCGGGCCATGTTGTCCACCAGTGCCTGGGCCAGGGGCTGGTCCCGCAGTTGGGCAGGCACCGTGGTGCGGTAGCAGTCCCCCCTGGGCGCCCGGATCTCCGCGTCCGCGTCCTGGGTAACACCGTTGGTGTCCAAAAACGCCCTTGCCAAGTCCACCACCGCGTCCCCCCGCCAGTGCATCACCAACCGGGGCTCCTCCGTCACCCTGGCCACGCTCTGGGCGTCCAGATTCTCGGCGGCGGCCAAAGCCTTAAAGGCGTCTACGTCCTCCGGGGCCAGCACCACGGCCATGCGCTCCTGGCTTTCAGAGATCGCCAGTTCCGTCCCGTCCAGCCCCTCATACTTTTTGGGCACCTGATCCAGGTCAATGGACAGCCCCGGGGCCAGCTCGCCAATGGCCACGCATACGCCCCCCGCGCCAAAGTCGTTGCAGCGCTTAATAAGCCTGGCCGCCTCCCCGTTACGGAACAGCCGCTGGATCTTCCGTTCGGTAGGCGGGTTGCCCTTTTGCACCTGTGCCCCGCACACCTCCACCGACTTCTTTGTGTGGGCCACGCTGGAGCCCGTGGCCCCACCGATGCCGTCCCGGCCGGTAGCCCCGCCCAGCAGCACCACTACATCTCCGGGGGCGGGGACTTCCCGGCGCACATTGGCTTTGGGCGAGGCCCCAATCACCGCGCCGATCTCCATGCGCTTGGCCACATAGCCGGGGTCATACAGTTCCGTCACCTGGCCTGTGGCAAGGCCCACCTGGTTGCCGTAGCTGGAATACCCCGCCGCCGCCCCGGTGGTGATCTTCCGGCTGGGCAGCTTGCCGGGCAGGGTCTTTTCAAAGGGGAGGGTGGGGTCGCCGCTGCCTGTTACCCGCATGGCCTGGTACACATAGGCCCTGCCGGAAAGCGGGTCCCGGATGGCCCCGCCAAGACAGGTGGCCGCGCCGCCAAAGGGCTCTATCTCGGTGGGGTGGTTGTGCGTTTCGTTTTTAAACTGGATGAGCCAGGTTTCCGTTTTGCCGTCGATGGTCACAGGGGCCTCTATGGAGCAGGCGTTGATCTCCTCACTCACGTCCAGATCCGGGGCCAGGCCCTTTTTGCGCAGGTACTTGCCCCCAATGGTCGCCATGTCCATCAGAGAAACCGGCCGCTTTGTGTCCTTGCCGTACAGCTCGTCCCGTAAGCGCAGATAGCCGGCCAGGGCCTGCTCCACGGCGGCCTTCAGGGGGCCGTCCTCCACCTCCACACGGCCCAGCCTGGTCAGGAAGGTAGTATGCCTGCAATGGTCGCTCCAGTAGGTATCGATCACCCGCAGTTCCGCCACGCTGGGGTCCCGCCCCTCCTGGTCCCTGAAATAGTCCTGGCAGAAGGCCAGGTCGGCCAGGGTCATGGCAAAGCCCATCTGGTTATAGAAACCTTCCAGTTGCTCCCTCCCCCAGCCGGTAAAGCCTTCGATACGGGCCACGTCGGCGGGCACAGGGGCGTCCATGCGCAAACTTCCGGGCGCGGGGCCCATGGCCGCCTCTCTGGCCTCCACCGGGTTGATCAGGTAGGCTTTGGCCTTGGCAAACTCTGCCTCTGTAACCGCCCCCTTCAGGCCGATAACCTTCGCATAGCCCACAGCGGGCCGCTCGCCCTGGGTCAGCAACTGTATGCACTGGGCGGCCGAGTCCGCCCGCTGGTCGTACTGGCCGGGCAGGTACTCGGTGGCAAAGGCCTGGTACTCCTCCGGCAGGGCAAAGCCCGCGGGGTACACGCTGTCCATGTTGGGTTCCGACAGCACCGTTTCCGCCGCCAGCCCAAACTGCTCCTCTGTCAGGCCCTCCACGTCGTAGCGGTTCAGGATGCGCACCTCCTCCAGGCCCGCAAGCCCCAGGTTGCCCTTTAAGTCTGCCAGCAGGGCCTGCGCCTCCACGTCAAAGCCAGGGTTTTTCTCTACAAAAACTCTTGTTACCATAATAGTGACCTCCCAAGCGGGACATTGGATTTGCCCCTATTATATCACAAAAAAATCCGCCGGTCAACGCGAACCCCCTGCCCTCTACCTGTTCCGGGCCAAACCGGCAAAAATCCCCCCTCCTTGCCACAAACCTGGCCATCCCACCCGCTTTTGTGGCGATCCCCCAGTCGCCCCCCCAAACGCACATTAAAACGCAAAAAATCCGTCCACCTTTTCAAAGGTATTGGGGATTTCTGGGGAGCATAACTAAGAGTTGGCTATGCCACCCCTTCAACCGCCGGAGGCCAAGGTTTCGCCATAAACTCTTCTTTTGGGCACGCCCTGCCCCCTCCCCCCGGTTGACATCCCCGCCCATTTCCACTATAATGCTTGTATTACCGCCTTACAGAAAGGGGCGTATGCCATTGGTGCGGTGGCTGACAAACCGGTTTCCCTTTTTAGGGGAGGGGCCGCGGGTATGGGTGACCCAGGCCTACCTGTTCTCCCTGGCCACGGTTTTCCTGCTCCTATGCGGGCCGGCCGGGTATACCCGCATTACCCGGTTTAAGTTTATGCTGTTCACCTGCCTCTCCGGCGGCTATGTGCTGGCAATGGCTGCCCTTTCCCTGCCCGGTCTGGCCCGCCGCAGGGGGCCCGGCATAAAGGCGGCCCTCCGGCGCGTTACCTGGCCCCAGTGGGCGGCGGCAGCCTATCTGCTGGCCACCTGGGTTTCGGCGCTGGCCTCCCCTTACTGGCCCCACACCTTTCTGGGCGTCAGCCGTTACGAGGGCGCGGCCAGCATCACCCTCTATGTGCTCAGTTTCCTATTGATCTCCGCCTACGGCAAGCCCACCCGCCTGCTGCTGGGGGCCCTGGCCGGGGCCATGGTAGTGTTCGGTGGGCTCTGTGCCCTACAACTGGCCGGCAGAAACCCTTTTGGCCTGTACCCCCAGGGCCTCACCTATGCCGATGCCTACGTGGCCTACCCCGGTGCCTACCTGGGCACCATTGGCAATGTGGGGCTGGTGGCGGGGTTTTTCAGCCTGTCCCTGCCCATGCTGGTGTATGCCCTTATCCGGCTGCCGGCCCGGGGACGGTTCTGGCTGCTCCTCCCGCTGGCCCTGTGCCTGTACGCGCTGGTGCGTATGCACGTGCTGGCAGGCTTTGTCGGCGTCGGGATGGGCACCCTCTTGGCCCTGCCCGTAGCAGGGTTTCGTAAAGGTAGGCAGCGGGCATCGGCGGCTCTGGCTATGGGATGCGCCCTGCTGGCCGCGCTGGAGCTGGTGTATCTGGTAGATGCCGGCGCCGGCCTGTTCCACGAAGTCCACCAGATCCTCCACGGCAACTTTGACGCCGGTTTCGGCACCGGCCGCCTCTATATTTGGCAAGAGGTGCTGGCCCGCGTCCCCCAGCGCCTGTGGCTGGGCTACGGCCCTGACACCATGCTGCGGGCGGGTATGCAGTTCCGCCACTACAACGCCCTGCTGGGCCGTCAGGCTGTTTCCAGTATCGATATGGCCCACAGCGAGCCCCTCAACGTGCTCTACCACCAGGGCCTGCTGGGCCTGGTGACGTACATAATCTTTCTCGCCTCTCTGGCCCGGCGCTGGATCTCCGCCGCCCCCCATAACGGCGCCATTGCCCTCCTGGGCGCCGGCCTGCTGGGCTATGCCCTCCAAGGCCTCTTCGGCTACAGTATGCCCATCACAGCCCCCTTCTTCTGGGCTGCCGCCGGGCTCCTCGCCTGCCCTTCTCCGCCCTCCCCGCCCCTTTCACGCCGGCCTCTTGGTTAGACCCAGGGGGCCACAGGCCCCCTGGACCCCCTTTATGGCCCCCTATTGGTTTTTTAGGGTGGCCGCCCGTTCTATCCCTTACCTCGTGTGTGGGGGAGGTTTTCTTTACTTTTTTTAAGGGCCCTACGGCAACCGTCTCCAGAAACGCAGGCCTAAAGGGGGACTGGAAAGCCCTTGCATTTTTCTTTTTTAGAGCAACTTGGCGGGCGATGGCCAACCAACCCCCACATCCTAATCAAGGAGGGATCACGTTCATGCAAAAGCAGATCAGCATCGTAGGCACCGGGATGAACGGGACAGGCATGACCCAGGAGGGCCGGCAGGCGGTAGAGCAGGCCCAGTTTCTGCTGGGGGCCCGGCGGGTGGTAGAGCCCTTTGCCACCGGCGGCAAGCCGGTATTCCTTTCCTATGACAGCCAGGCACTGGCCGCGCAGATTGCCCAAAGCCCCTACCGGAACATGGCCGTGCTCCTGTCCGGCGACTGCGGCTTTTACAGCGGCGCACGGGGGCTTATCCCCCTGCTGCAAGGCTGCAAGGTACAGGTTTTCTGTGGTATCTCCTCCCCCGCCTATCTCTGCTCCAAGCTGCTGATCCCCTGGCAGGACCTGCACTTTGTCAGCCTCCACGGTACCGGGGGCAGTATCCTCCGTCCTGTTTGTACCCACGAAAGGACTTTCTTCCTTTTAGGCGGCGGTTCCACCCCGGCCACAGTCTGTGCCCGGCTGGCCGAGTTTGGCCTGGGCGATCTCTCCGTAGCCGTAGGCGAAAACCTCGGCTGCCCGGACGAAACCATCACCCGTGCCCCAGCCAAGGAGGTAGCCGCCCACACCTTTTCCCCCCTCAGCGTCCTGCTGGTAGAAAACCCCCATTACCAGCCCCACATCCCCAGTTGCATTCCCGATAGCCGTTTCATCCGGGGCAAGGTTCCCATGACCAAAGCCGAGGTGCGCTGTGTCAGCGTGGCCTCCCTGTCCGTTGGGGCGGGGGATATCTGCTGGGACGTGGGGGCCGGCACCGGCTCCGTTTCCGTTGAGCTGGCCATGCGCTGCCCACGGGGCCGGGTCTATGCACTGGAGCGGGACCCCCTGGCCCTCGCCCTGCTGGATGCCAACCGCCGCCGGTTCTGCTGCGATAACATCCTCCCCGTGCCCGGCCGGGCCCAGGAAACCCTTTCCGCACTCCCCCCGCCGGACTGCCTGTTTCTGGGGGGCTCCGGCGGGGCGCTGGTGCCCATCCTGCAAGGGGCCTTTGCCAAAAATCCCCGCCTGCGCCTGGCCCTGACCGCCGTTTCTCTGGAAACCCTCCAGCAGGCCCAGTCCGTCCTGGGCGCGCTGGGGGTAGAGCCGGAGATCACCCAACTGGCCGTCACCCGCACCAAAAAGGCAGGCTCCCACACCATGCTAACAGCGGAAAACCCCATCTTTCTCCTGCGGGGGCAGCGCCCATGAGGCCCGCGAACCGCGTGATGGTCGCCGGGACCTCCAGCGGCTGCGGGAAAACCACCCTTACCTGTGCCCTCTTGCAAGCCCTGGTAGACCGGGGGCTGGATGTTGCCGCCTTCAAATGCGGCCCCGACTACATCGACCCCATGTTCCACAGCCGGATCACCGGGGCAAAATGCAGGAATCTTGACCCCTTCTTTCACAACCCGGCGGTCATGCGGTACCTGCTACGGGAAAACGCCGGGGAGGTTTCCCTCCTGGAGGGCGCTATGGGCTACTACGACGGCGCCGGCGATCTGGGCTCCTCCTGGCAGGCCGCCTGTGCCACCGGCACCCCCGCCGTTCTGGTGCTGGACTGCAAGGGCATGGGCCAATCCGTAGGCGCGGTGATGGAAGGTTTCCTCCGTTTCCGCCACCCCAGCCAGATCGCCGGGTTCATCTTCAACCGCCTGTCCCCCCGGCTGGTCCCCACCGCCCGGCAGATGTGCCAGGCTCTGGGCGTGGCCTATCTTGGGTATTTCCCCCCCTGTCCGGAATGCGGTTTCCCAAGCCGCCACCTGGGCCTTGTCACCGCGGCGGAGGTGGAAGATTTAAAGGAACGCGCCCGCCGCCTTGCAGAGTTGGCCCGCCGGCATCTGGATCTGGACGCCCTGCTGGCCTTGGCAGCCTCCGCCCCGGCCCTGCCCGCCGGGGACGTGCCTTTCCCCCCGCCCGTCCAAAGCCCGCCTGTGCCCGTGGCGTGGGCCTATGACCAGGCTTTCTGTTTCTATTATGCGGACGATCTAGCCCTGTTGCGGCACCTAGGCTGCCGGCTGGTGCCCTTCTCTCCTCTCAAAGATCAGGCGCTGCCCGGCGGCTGCGTGGGCCTGCTGCTGGGGGGCGGCTACCCGGAACTTCACGCCGCTGCCCTGGCCGCCAACCGCCCAATGCGGCAGGCCATCCGGCAGGCGGTAACCGGTGGCCTGCCCACCCTTGCCGAGTGCGGCGGTTTTCTCTACCTCCACAACACATTAGAGGATGATACCGGCACTCCCCATAATATGGTAGGCGTCATTCCCGGCGCCGGGTTCCGTACCGGCCGCCTGCAACGCTTTGGCTACACCCTGCTCACCGCCCGCCAAAACAACCTGCTCTGCAACGTCGGCGAAACCCTCAAGGCCCACGAGTTCCACTATTGGGACAGCACCGCCCCCGGTCAGGGTTTCACCGCCCAAAAGGTCAGTTCCGGCCAGTGCGCCCCCTGTGCCTGGGCCTCCCCCACCCTCTACGCCGGTTTCCCCCACCTCAACCTCTGCGCCTCCCCCGCCGCAGCCGCCCGTTTCGTTTCCGCCTGCGCCGCAAGGCTGGGATAAGGCCGCCCCTGTTTTCTTTTGGGCGGCAGGCTGGCTAAGTGGGGCGCTGCCCCACACCCTGCCAGGGACTAAGGCCGTCCCTGGACCCGGCCCACCGGGCTCCCCGCTATGCCGTCTGAGAAGGACAAGTTCTGCACCCACTCTCTTGGGGCTATTTATTGCGTTTTGTTTTTTGATGCCAGGCGGGCCTCCTCTCCCCCACCACGCTGCCTATAATAGGCAAAGCCCGCCCCCCCTTGGGGCATTCTCCACGTTTTTCTTTTTTCTGATATCCCTGCAAGGGCCCCCTTTTTTGCCCCAGCCGGGCACAGCGCCCGCAACGTATAGAAGGAGTGTTACCAAATGGATAGGATCAAACAGATCAGCCCCCTGGATGCCCAGGCAATGGAGCGGGCCCAGGCCTGTTGGGAGCAAGTCGCCAAGCCCCTGCACAGTCTGGGCCTGCTGGAAGAGGCCGTCATCCAGATCGCCGGCATTACCGGCAACGAGGACGTGCGCCTGGATCACCGGCAGGTCATTGTCCTCTGTGGCGACAACGGCGTGGTCGCCGAAGGCGTCACCCAAACGGACAGCTCCGTTACCGCCAAAGTGGCCGCCGCGGTGGCCGGAGGCACCTCTAACATCAATGTAATGGCCGATGCGCTGGGGGCCGGTGTAGTGGCGGTTGATTTGGGCATCTCCGGCCCCCCGCTAGGGGGCAAGGTGCTCTCCCGGCGGATCGCCCCCGGCACCGGCAACATTGCCAGAGGCCCCGCCATGCGCCTCTCCCAGGCCACCGCCGCCGTCTGCGCGGGCATGGACCTGGTGCGGGAGAGCCGAGAGCAGGGGTGCCAGATCCTTTTCACCGGGGAGATGGGCATCGGCAACACCACCCCCACCGCGGCCCTGGCCTCGGTGCTGCTGGGCATCCCCCCCCATCAGGCCACCGGCCGGGGGGCGGGGCTCAGCCGGGCCGGCCTGGCCCGCAAGGTAGAGGCCGTCCGCCGGGCCATTCAGGTAAACCGTCCCGACCCCTCCCGGCCTCTGGAACTGCTGTCCAAGCTGGGCTGCTACGAGATCGCCGGCATGGTGGGCCTGTTTTTAGGCGGGGCCGTGTACCGGGTGCCCGTGGTCATCGACGGGGTGATCTCCGCCGCCGCCGCCCTGCTGGCTGTAAAGCTGGCCCCTCTGTGCCGGGGGTATATGCTCTGTTCCCATGTGTCCAAAGAGCCCGCCGGCCCGGCCCTTCTGGCGCGCCTGGGCCTTACCCCGCTCATCGACGCCCGCCTCTGTCTGGGGGAGGGCTCCGGGGGCCTGTTGCTGCTGCCCCTGCTGGATGCCGCTCTGGCGGTCTACCACAACGCCCACCGTTTTGAGGGCCTTGGCATGGAGAGGTATCAGGAATGGGAGAACTGATCCTGCTCACCGGCGGCAGCAAAAGCGGCAAGTCTGCCCTGGCCGAGGCCCTGGCCGTGGACTTTGGCCCGCCCCTCTACTATATTGCCACCATGCAGCCTTTCGGGGCCGAGGCCCACGCGGCCATCGCCCGGCACCGGGCCCAGCGGGCGGGCAAGGGCTTTACCACCTGCCAGCAGCCCACAGACCTGCAAGACCTCCGCCTGCCCCCCGGCTGTGCCGCCCTGGTAGAGGATCTGGGCAACCTGCTGGCCAACGAAACCTTTTCCGCCCGGGCGCAGGACCCTGTGGGGAAGATTTGCGCCGGCATAGCCGCCCTGCGGGCGCAAACCGGCCTGCTAGTGCTGGTGGGCAATCAGGTAGACGGCGACGGTATCGCCTACCCGCCGGAAACCCAGGCCTACGTCCGCCATATGGGCACACTGGCCTGCCAGTTGGCCCGGCAGGCAGACCGGGTCATCGAGGCTGTTTGTGGCCTCCCCCTTATGCTGAAAGGAGTGTTGCCGCCATGCCTCGCCCAACGTTGACCTCCCTACCGGCCCAGTTGGCCAAATCCTTCTGCTCGGCCTTCCTCATGTACTCCCGCATCCCCATGCCCCAGGTGGAGTGGAAGGAGGAAAACCGCCGGTATGCCCTGTGCTTTTTCCCGCTGATCGGCCTGGTAACCGGCACGCTGCTCATGGCCCTGTTCTGGCTGGGCCAGCGGCTGGGCATGGGGGAGCTGTTGTTTGCCGTACTGGCAGTGGCCCTCCCCCTGTTGGTCACCGGCGGCATCCATCTGGACGGCTTTTGCGATGTTCAGGACGCCCAAGCCAGTTGGGGCAGCCGGGAAAAGCTGCTGTCCATTCTGGCAGACCCCCACATCGGCTCCTTTGCGGCTATCCGGCTGGGGGCCTACCTGCTGCTGCTGGCGGGCCTGTACGCCGAGGCTGCCCGGTTCTCCAGCCCCCGGCTCATGGCCGTGTGCGCTTTGGGCTTTGTCCAGTCCCGGTCCCTGAGCGGCCTGGGGGCCGTCACCCTGAAAGCCGCCAAAACCGGCGGTACCCTGCAAAGTTTTGCCCACCCGGCCCACCGGCAGGCCACCGTAGCCGTTACGGCCCTGTTCCTGGCAGCCAGCCTGGGGTCTATGGTGGCCCTTTGCCCCCTGCCGGGGCTGTGCGGGGGACTGTGCGGGGCGCTGGCCTTCCTCCGCTACCGGCGCTTGGCCTATAGGCGGTTCGGCGGTATCACCGGTGATCTGGCCGGCTACTTCCTCTGCCTGTGCGAGTTGGCCGTCCCCGCCGGTGCTGTAGCCGGCGCCTTCCTCGTCTGCCTGTAGGGCGGGGGCAGATCCATTCCAAAAGGAGAGATAACCCATGCGTTTGATCATCGGCGGTACCCACGCGGGCAAGCGTGCCTACGCCGCGGAAACCTACCACATCCCCACCGAAGAGATGGCAGACGGCGCCCTGGCAGACCCCGCAAAGGTGCCTGCCCTGCGCTGTGTGTACAACTTCCACCTGCTGGTGCGGCGGCTGCGCCAGGCCGGGCAGGACCCCGCCGCTTACGCCCAAGCCCTGGGCGCCACAAAGCTGGTAGTGATCATGGACGAAACCGGCTGCGGCGTCGTGCCCATCCAGCAGGACGAGCGCCTGTGGCGGGAGGACGTGGGCCGGGCCGGGTGCGTTCTGGCCCGGCAGGCCCAGTCGGTAGAACGGGTAGCCTGCGGCCTACCCATCAAACTGAAAGGGTGAACGGGTATGACAGTCCTGCTGATCCGCCACGGCAAAACCGCCGGCAACCTTCTGGGCCGGTACATCGGCAAAACCGACGAGCCCCTCTGCCCCCAGGGCGCCGAAGAACTGGCCGTCCGGGCCTATCCGGCGGCTGACGGGGTTTTCTGTAGCCCCCTGCGCCGCTGCCGGGAAACCGCTGCCCTCCTCTACCCCCATCTTCCCTCCACCCCGGTTTCCGGGCTGGAGGAGTGTGATTTCGGCGCCTTTGAGGGCAAAAGCTATCGCGACCTCAACGGCGACCCTGACTACCAGCGCTGGATCGACAGCAACGGCGTCCTCCCCTTCCCCGGCGGCGAGTCGCGGACGGCCTTCATCCGCCGGAGCGTAACCGCCTTTGTAGGCGCGCTGGCAGGTTTTACCGGGGATACCGCCGCTTTCGTGGTGCACGGCGGCACCATTATGGCGGTGATGTCCACCCTTTCCCAGCCCCCGGCCGGCTTTTACGATTTTCAGGTAAAAAACGCCGGCGGCTACGCCGTCCAATGGGACGGCCACACCCTCACCCACCCGGAGGTGCTCCCATGAACCCCCTTCCCCTATTCCTGCCCCTGCTGGGCGGTTTCCTGCTGGACGCCCTCCTGGGCGACCCCTATACCCTGCCCCACCCGGTAAGGCTGATGGGCGCTGCCATCGCCCGGCTGGAAAAGTTCCTGCGCCCCCGCCTCCCCGGCCGGGAGGGGCTGGCCGGCACCCTACTGGCCCTGTGTGTGCTGCTGCTCTCCACGGCCCTTCCCGCCGCCCTGCTACTGGTGGCCTACCGCCTCCATCTATGGCTTGGTATTGTGGTCGAGTCCATCTTGTGCTACTATATGTTGGCCGCCCACTGCCTGCAAAAAGAGAGCATGAAAGTCTGCCGCGCCATGAAACAGGGGGACGTAGAAACCGCCCGCCAGGCCGTGTCCATGATCGTCGGCCGGGACACCCAGCCCCTGGACGGCCCCGGCATCATCCGGGCCGCGGTGGAAACTGTGGCGGAAAACACCAGCGACGGGGTCACGGCCCCCCTGTTCTACATGGCCCTGGGCGGAGCCATAGGCGGCTTTTTCTACAAGGCTGCCAACACCATGGACTCCATGCTGGGGTACAAAAACGAGAAATACCGGCACTTTGGCCGGTTCGCCGCCCGGCTGGATGACCTGCTGAACTACCTGCCCTCCCGGCTCACCGCCCTGCTGATGGTTCCCGCCGCTTTCCTGCTGGGGCTGGATGCCAAGGGGGCCTTTCGCATCTGGCGGCGGGACCGGCGCAACCATGCCAGCCCCAATTCCGCCCAAACCGAGGCCGCCTGTGCCGGGGCCCTGGGCCTTATGCTGGCCGGCGACGCCTGGTACTTCGGCCAACTCCACCAAAAGCCCACTATTGGCGACAACACCCGCCCCATACAGCCCCAGGATATCCGCCGGGCCAACCGCCTGATGTACACCGCCTCCTTGCTCATGCTCGTCCTCGCCCTCGCCGCCCGCGCCCTCTTCTGGCTTTTTGCCTGCTAGCGTTGGTTATATCCGTTTGGTTAGACCAAGGGGGCCACGGGCCCCCTTGACCCCCATGTAGCCCCTTTTATGCTTTTCTGAGAGGGGGTGTCGGTCTATCCCTCACTGGGCGGGGGGCTGTAGAGTGTTTGCTTGGTTGGACCAAGGGGGCCACGGGCCCCCTTGACCCCCATGTGGCCCCTTTTTATGCTTTTTGAGTGGCGGGCCGGTCTATCCCTCACTGGGCAGGGGGTTGTAGAGTATTT
>CANOFK010000002.1 GCA_947565265.1 uncultured Clostridia bacterium
TTCCACTGCTCGTAGACCTCCGGGTTCAGGGCCTCGCCGGCGGTGGTGGAGTACTCGATGCCGGAGAGGTCGTACCGGCTGAGGTCCTCTTTGATAAAGAACCGGTACATGGTGGGCGGGGCGCAGAAGGTGGTAATGTGGTACTTGGCGAACATGGGCAGGATATCGTGGGCGTCGAACTTGTCAAAATCATAGGTGAAGATGGCGGCTTCGCACATCCACTGGCCGTAGTATTTGCCCCACATGGCCTTGCCCCAGCCTGTATCGGAGATGGTGAAGTGGAGGCCATCGGGGTTTACATTGTGCCAGTAGCGGGCGGTGATGTAGTGCCCCAGGGCGTACTTGTAGCTGTGCATGGCGATTTTGGGATAGCCGGTGGTGCCGGAGGTGAAGTACATGAGCATGGGGTCGTTGCCGCAGGGGGAGTCGGGCCGGCGCAGGTATACGTCGGAGAAACCCGCCATTTCCTTGTCAAAGTCATGCCAGCCCAGGCGGTTTTCCCCCACCATGATCTTCACCTGCACGCCGGGGCAGTTTTGGGCGGCCCGGTGGGCCTCATCGGCGGTCTGGCCGTCGCTGGTACAGAGGATGGCCTTGACCCCCGCGGCCTTGAAGCGGTAGTCGAAGTCGTGCTCCATGAGCAGGTGGGTGGCGGGGATGATGACCGCGCCGATTTTGTGCAGGGCGGTGATGACGTACCAGAACTGGTAGTGGCGCTTGAGCACCACCAGCACCTTATCCCCCCGGCGGATGCCCAGGGACTCGAAATAGTTGGCGGCCTGGTTGGAAAGGCGGCTGATATCGGAAAAGGTGAACCGGCGCTCGGTGTGGCCCCGGTCTACATGGAGCATGGCCAGGCGGCCCGGCTCCCGGCGGGCCAGTTCGTCTACCACATCAAAGGCGAAGTTGAAGTTGTCCTCGTTTTTAAAGCGGATCCCGCTTAAAATGCCGTTCTCGTCCAGGGTGGTATCGAGGAAGGGGTCGGCCACGCTTTCCCGGTGCTGGCGGGCCAGCTTGCGGTCGATGAGGGTTTGGAAACGGTCCTCTTCGGGGGGGAGGTCCTCGGTGGACTTCATGACCATGGCGTACAGCAGGCAGTCCTCGCCGCCGGTGGCGATCATGCCGTGGGGGGTGCCGGAGTTGTAGTAGATGGAGTCGCCCTCGTTGAGCACCTCGATATGGCTGCCGATCTGGGCCTTCATGGAGCCTTTGACCACGATGTCGAACTCCTGGCCCGCGTGGCTGGCCAGCTTGATGGCCACGTGCTGCTCGGCCTCGGAATAGGGCATGGTGACAAAGAAGGGCTCGGCGGTTTTGTTTTTGAACAGCGGGGCCAGGTTTAGGTACTTGAAACCGTGGCGGCGGGCAATGGGCAGGCCGTCCCCGTGGCGTACAATGGTGTAGCTGGACAGGGTGGGGCTGACCCCCCGGATCAGGTCGGTGGGGTCTACCCCAAAACGCTTGGCACACTTGTAGATGAAGGTGAAACTGAAGTCTTGCCCGCCTGTTTCGCACCGCTGGTATTCCTCCCGGCTGACGCCGGTGCATTTGGCCATTTCGTCTTCCGAAAGGCCGGTGATCTCCCGCATGGTCCGAATGCGCTGGGCTACCTCCGCCAGTTGGGTCTTTAAATCTGCTTTTTCCATTGGGCCGTCCCCCTTTTAGGTTTAGTATTTATGCTTATCGGTTCGGTTATTCTTGGGTGGGATTTGCTTTGCCTCCGGCGGCCTTTTTGCCTCCGGCTACCTTTTTGCCTCCGGCGGCCTAAACCCCTTTCTGAAGAAAGGGGTTTAGGAATCCCCAAAGACTTTTTTGACGTTAGCGGCGGCGTTGTGTGGGTGGGGCTGTTTGCTCGACCGGTGGGTAGTGGTTTTACTTTTTCTTATTTTCTTATTGTTTCCGGCGGCCTACTTTGCCTTTGGCGAAGTAGCAAGCCTCGAAGGTTTTTGGGGCGTTAGCGGCGGGTGGGTGGGGGAAATAAAAAACCGCCTCATGGGAAATACGCCCATGAGACGGATATGCTCCGCGGTACCACTCATTTTGCGCGGACGGCGCCGCGCCACTCAAGGCTCTAACAAGCCCTACGCCATAACGCGGCGTTGGCGGGAGGCATCTACCGCCGGGCATGGCGGACGCCAACGCCCCGGTTTCGGGCCTCCGGCTCGGAAGGGATTGGCGTACAGGGCACGGGCAAACGCCCGGCCTTTTGATGCCTTCCCCATTGGCTTGCACCAGCCGCCAACTCTCTGTAGGGGAACGGGATCCCGCCGTCTTCGTCACAGCCTTTCGGTATTATAGGATGAACGGGTATTTTATTTATAATACACCGCTTTGGGGGAAAAGTCAAGAGTTGCCGGCCAATTTTTTCCGGTGCTTGCTCTCCTGCCGGCGCTGGCGGGCCAAAGCCTTGCTGGGCTGGCCCTGCTTGCGGGGTTTGCCCCGGCCGGACTCGCCCATAAGCTGCTGCCAACTGGCGAACCGCTGGGGGGAGAGCTCCCCCCGCTCCATGGCGGCGCGGATGGCGCAGCCGGGCTCCTGCTGGTGGCGGCAATCGGAAAAGCGGCACCGGCCCAGATACTGCTCCACGTCCGGGAAGGCGTCTGCCACCCCTTCGCGGGCCTCCCACATACCCAGCTCCCGCATACCGGGGGTATCGATGACCAGCATACCGCTGGGCAGGCGCAGCAACTGGCGGTGGGTGGTGGTGTGCCGGCCCATGCTGTCCCGCTCCCGTATGCCGCTGACGGACATGACGTCCGCACCGGCCAGGCGGTTGACCAGGCTGGACTTGCCCACGCCGGAGGAGCCCAGGAATACGGCGGTTACGCCGGGGGCCAGGTAGGGGTCCAGTTGCCCGATCCCCTGGCCGGTTTTGGCGCTGAGGGCGATAACCGGGGCCGTGCCGGCGACGCTTTGCGCCTGGGCGGTTTTTTCGGCGTGGTTGCCGGGAAGGTCTGCCTTGGTCAGCAGGACAACCGGCTGGGCGCCGGAGTTCCAGGCCAGGGCCAGGTAGCGTTCCAGGCGTTTTAGGTTGAAGTTTTCGTTGAGCGACTGGACGGCGAACACCACGTCCATATTGGCGGCCACGGCCTGCTCGGTGCCGTGCCAGCCGTCCAGCCGGGAGAAAAAGGTTTTGCGGGGCAGGGTTTTGACGATCTGCCAGTCGCCGGGGGCGGGCAGGGCCAGCACATAGTCGCCGGTGGTGGGGAATGCCTCTTGCCCGTCGTAGTAGTACACTTTGGCTTTTAGCGTAGCGAACTGTTCCCCCTCCGGGGTTATAAGCTGCCAGCGCTCTTTAAACACCGCCGTGACCCGGGCGGGCAGGGCGGGGCCCTGTGTGGGCAGCAGCGCGGGGGGAAAGCCGTAAGCTAAAAGTCCGGTCGTATCTGTCATATGGTCCCTCCAATCAAAAATGGGTGTTCCTCCTGCTTACGAATGTGTTTTTCATAAGACATCACTCCTTTCAAAAATGGGGGATGGGTACATTGTAGCACAGATGGGCGGGAAGTGCAAGGGGGGAGGGGGTGCTTGACAAGCGGAAGTTAGGCTTGTATAATTTTTCTTATATAATATGATGCTGCAAGCGATGCGGAGGGGGTTTCCATGCCGTCTTTATTTGAAACGCCGGTTACGGCGTTGCAGGGCGTTGGCGCCAAGCGGGCCCAGCAACTGGCCAAGCTGGGGGCGCCTACCGTGGGGGCGCTGCTGCGCCTGTACCCACGGGACTACCAGGACTGGAGCGCGCCCCAGGCCATTGCCAGGGCCCCCCTGGACGAGCCCTGTGTGGTGCGGGGGGAGATTGCCACGGCCCCGGTGGAGAGCCGGATTGCCGGGGGGCGCCTGCTGTACCGGGCCGTGGCCACGGACGGCGAAAATCAGATGGTATTGACCTTTTTTAACAACCGCTACATCCCCTCGCTGCTGCGGGTGGGGCAGCGGTACTTGTTTAGGGGGAAACTTACCCGCAGCCGGTGGGGCTGGGGAATGACCGCCCCGGATTTTGTGCGGGAGGATAAGGCGGAGGCCTTTCAGCCGGTATACCCGGCCACCCAGGGGCTGCCCTCCCGGATAATTGCCAACACCATGGGGGAGGCCCTGCGCCGGCTGCCGGAACTGCCGGAGGACCCGCTGCCCCAGGCCCTGCGGGAGGAACACCGGCTTTGCCACTTAGGCTACGCTTTGGAGAACGTCCACTTCCCCCGCTCGGCGGAGGATTTGGAGATAGCCAGGCGGCGGCTGGTGTTTGAGGAGTTTTTGGTTTTGCAACTGGGGCTGATGCAGATCAAAAGCGGCAGGCGGGAAGAGAACCTGCACCCGGTTTTGCCGGACTACCCGGAGGCCTTTGCCCGGCTGCTGCCCTTCCGGCTGACCGGGGCCCAGCAACGGGCCATTGGCCAGGGCATAGCCGACATGGCGGGCCCGGCCCCCATGAACCGGCTGGTGCAGGGGGATGTGGGCAGCGGTAAGACCGCCGTGGCCGCCGCCTTTTGCTGGGCGGTGATACAGGCCGGGTGGCAGGCCGCCCTGATGGCCCCGACGGAGATACTGGCCGGGCAGCATTACCAGTCCCTCTCTGCCCTGCTGGAGCCGGCGGGGGTGCGTTGCGCGCTGCTGACCGGCAGCCTTTCCGCCGCCAGGCACAGGAAACTGCTGGAAGGACTGGCCGCCGGGGAAATTGACCTGGCCATTGGCACCCATGCCCTGATCAGCGAAAAGGTGCGGTTTAAGGGGCTGGGGCTGGTCATCACCGACGAGCAGCACCGCTTTGGGGTGAACCAGCGGGTGGCGCTCTCCCAGAAAGGCGCGTCCCCCCACCTGCTGGTAATGAGCGCCACGCCCATCCCCCGTACGTTGGCGCTGATGGCCTATGGGGACATGGACGTTTCCGTACTGGACGAGCTGCCCCCGGGGCGGCAGGCCGTGGAAACCTACCTGATCGGCCCGGACAAGCGGCAGCGGGCGTTTGGGTACATACAAAAGCACCTGGACGAGGGGCGGCAGGGGTATTTGATCTGCCCGCTGATAGAAACGGACGGCAGCGGCATGATGAGCGTGAACGCCTACGCCGAAACCGTGCGCAGGGCTTTTCCCGGCACGGCGGTGGGGGTGCTGCACGGCAAGATGAAACCCGCCGAGAAGGAGCGGGTGATGGGGGCGTTTGCCGCCGGGGAAACCCGCCTGCTGGTGGCTACCACCGTGGTGGAGGTGGGGGTGGACGTGCCCAATGCGGCTATTATGCTGATTGAGAACGCCGAACGCTACGGCCTCTCCCAACTGCACCAGTTGCGGGGGCGTATTGGGCGGGGGCAGCACCGCTCGACCTGCATACTGGTGTGCGCCGCTACGGGGCAGGGGACGGTGGAACGCCTGAAACTGTTTAAAAGTACCAGGGACGGGTTTGCCATTGCGGACGCGGACTTGAAACTGCGGGGGCCGGGGGATTTCTTCGGCCAGCGCCAGCACGGGCTGCCCCAGCTAAAAATTGCGGATATGTCTATGGATATAGAGGTGCTGCGGGAGGCCCAGCAGTGCGCGAAACGCCTGTTTTACAGCGGGGCGCTGAAGGGGGATATCTACCAGGGGCTGCGGGAGGAAACCGCCAGGCTGTTTGAGAAGGCCGGCGGCGAGCGCATTGGGATATAGGGCCGCCGGGAAGGTAAAAAGCTTGGAAACAGCGCTGACGGGTGCAGAGGGGGCCGGTGGCGTGGGGACAGGGCGCGCATAAAAGTTTTTGGGGGTTCGCGGCTTCGCCTCTGGCGAAGCCGGCCGCCGGAGGCAGGGCGGCAAGGGGGCGGCCGGCGTGGGGCGTGCCTTGACTTTCCCACGGCCGGGGGGTATAATTTACGGGAATACCAGAATACCAGCATGAAAAGAGGTCAACCTTATGCAATACCAATTCTCCGAGCGGGTAAAAAACCTGAAACCCTCTGCCATTCGGGAGATTTTGAAGAACTCCTCCGCGCCGGGGGTCATTCCGCTTTCGGCGGGGAACCCGGCCCCGGACGCTTTCCCCTATGAGGACATACAGGCCATTTCGGCGCAACTGCTGGCCGACACCCCGGTGGAGGCTTTGCAGTACAGCGTAACCGAGGGCTATGCCCCTTTACGGGACCACCTGAAAGCATACATGGCCCAAAAGTACCAGGTGGGCACCGGGGCGGATGAGGTGCTTATTACCAGCGGGGCCCAACAGGTGATGGATCTGCTGACCAAGACCCTGCTGAACGAGGGGGACACGGTGCTGTGCGAGGCCCCCAGCTTTATCGGCTCGCTGAACACCTTCCGCTCTTACCGGGCCAGGCTGCGGGGGATACCCATGGAACCGGACGGCCTAAGCCTGGAGGGGCTGGAGCAGGCCCTGAAAACCGAGAAAAACGTGAAATACCTATATACCATCCCCAATTTCCAGAACCCCTCCGGCATTACTATGAGCCTGGAAAAGCGCCAAAAGGCCTATGCGCTGTGCCGGGACTACGGGGTGCTGATTTTGGAGGACAACCCCTATGGCGACCTGCGCTTTGCCGGGGAGGATCTGCCCGCTATCAAATCCTTTGACCGGGAAGGCGTGGTGGTGTACGCGGGCTCCTTCTCCAAAGTTGTGTCGCCGGGGATGCGGGTGGGGTATGCCATCGGCCCCAAAGAAGTGGTGCAGAAAATGGTGGTGTGCAAGCAGGGGGAGGACGTGCACAGCAATATCTGGGCGCAGATTGTGTGCCACCGCTTTATGACCCAGCGGGATTATGAGGCCCACCTCCGGCGGCTGCGGGAGATCTACCGGCGGAAGTCCCTGGTGCTGAAGGGGGCGATGGAGAAGTACTTCCGGCCGCTTATCACCTGGAATGACCTGGAGGGCGGGCTGTTTGCCTGGTGCACCCTGCCGGACGGGGTGGATATGCTGGAGTTTGTAAAACGGGGCACGGAGCGCAAGGTGTGCGTGGTGCCGGGCACGGCCTTTTTGACCGACGAGGCCGGGGCCTGCCAGGCTTTCCGCATCAACTTCTCTACCCCGACGGACCGGCAGTTGGAAGAGGGCGTGGGGATATTGGGGCAGATCGCGAGGGAAATGGCGGGAGTGTCCTGACCGTTCCCCAGGGCCTTGCGGAAACAGGCCGGGGCGGGGGCGGTTGCCTTTTCCCCGGAAATCATCAGAAAAGGAGCGGACATGGGATGGAGAATCAGGAGAAAAAGCGGATATTGAGTATGTACCAGTGCACGGGCACCTTTACCCTGGGCAACTACCTGGGGGCCCTGCGCAACCACATCAAGTTGCAGGAGGAGGGCTACCAGTGCGCGTATGCCCTGGCCGACCTGCACGCCCTGACGGTGCGGCAGGGGCCCGCCGAACTGCGCAAGTACACCAAAGAAGCCTACGCCTTTTTGCTGGCCATGGGCATTGACCTGGAAAAGACCGTGTTCTTTATCCAGAGCCAGGTGCCCCAGCACAGCCAGTTGGCCTGGCTGCTGAACTGCTACACCCAGTTCGGGGAGCTTTCGCGGATGACCCAGTTTAAGGATAAATCGGCCAAGCACGCGGACAACATCAACGCCGGGCTGTTTACCTACCCCTGCCTGATGGCGGCGGACATCCTGCTGTACCAGGCGGACTATGTGCCCGTGGGCGCGGACCAGAAACAGCACGTGGAGATTGCCAGGGATATTGCCGGGCGCTTTAACGGCATTTACGGGGACACCTTTACCGTGCCGGAGCCGATGATACCCAAGCACGGGGCCAGGGTGATGTCCTTGCAGGACCCCCTTTCCAAGATGAGCAAGTCTGACGAGAACCAGAACGGTAATATCTCCGTGTTGGACGACCCGGACACCATTATGCGCAAGTTTAAGCGGGCCAAAACCGACAGCGGCAGCGAGGTGCGCTTTGCCGAGGGCAAGGACGGCGTGAACAACCTGATGGGCATTTACGCCGCCGTGACCGGCAAGACCTATGAGGAGATAGAGCGGGAGTTTGAAGGCAAGGGCTATGGGGACTTTAAGCCCGCGGTGGCCGAGGCGGTTATCGCGGAACTGCGGCCTATTCAGGAGCGGTACCGGAAGATTGTGGCGGACAAAACCTACCTGGAGGCCTGCTACCACAGCCAGGCCCCTAAGGCCCAGGCCATTGCCCAGCGGACCCTATCCAAAGTGATGAAAAAGATTGGGCTGGTGCCGTAAGGGGGGGGGCATGGGTATGGAATCTTTACGGGAACTTTACCGCATTGGCAGGGGGCCGTCCAGCTCCCACACCATGGGGCCGGGCCGGGCGGCGGAGCGGTTCCGGGCGGCGTACCCGGAGGCGGACGGCTTTCAGGCCACCCTGTACGGCTCGTTGGCCAAGACCGGCCGGGGGCACCTGACGGACGTGGCGGTGCAGGAGGCGCTGGCGCCTTTGCCGGTGCGGATCCTGTTTGACGACCGGCAGGAGGGGCTGCCCCACCCCAACACCATGGAGCTGGAAGCCTACCGGCTGGGGGAGCGCATCGGCTTTTGGCGGGTGATGAGCGTGGGGGGCGGGAAGATCCGCCTGGAGGGGCAGGCGGAGGCGGACCCGCCACGGATCTACCCCCTGCACACCTTTTCGGACATCAAGCAGTATTGCAGGGACAGGGATATGTACCTGTGGCAGTATGTAGAAGCGTGCGAGGGGCCGGAGATATGGGACTACCTGGCGGAGGTATGGGAAGTGATGAAGGAGGCCGTGTACCGGGGCATCCGCAAAGACGGGGAGCTGGCCGGGGGCCTGGGGGTGCAGCGCAAGGCCATGTACCTGAACCGGCAGCGGCATATGGACGAGAGCAAGGAAACCAGGGAAAACCGGAAGGTTTGCGCCTATGCCTTTGCCGTTAGCGAAGAGAACGCCGGGGGCGGCACCATTGTGACGGCCCCCACCTGCGGGGCCTGCGGGGTACTGCCCGCGGTGATGCTTTACAAGCAGGAGCAGCAGGGCTTTTCCGACCGGGATATGCTGAAAGGGCTGGCGGCGGCCGGGGTCATCGGCAATGTGATCAAGGCCAACGCCTCCATCTCCGGGGCGGAATGTGGCTGCCAGGCGGAGATCGGCAGCGCCTGTTCCATGGCGGCGGCGGGCTTGGCGGAGATCTACCACATGGACCTGGACCAGATCGAGTACGCGGCGGAGGTGGCCATGGAGCACCACCTGGGCCTGACCTGCGACCCCATTGGCGGGCTGGTGCAGATACCCTGCATCGAGCGCAACGCGGTGGCGGGGATGCGGGCCATCAATGCCCTGAGCCTGGCGAATTTTTTGACCTATACCAGGAAGATCAGCTTTGACATGGTGGTAAAGACCATGTACGAAACCGGCCGGGATCTGTTCAGCAAATACCGGGAAACCAGCGAAGGGGGCTTGGCAAAGACCTGGCGGGAATAAAGCCAACAGGCAGCGCGCGGCAGGCGCGGGAAAGGGGAAGGTATGGCGGAAGATGTATTGGTATTTGCTAGCCGGGAGGCGTTCCGGGCGTGGCTTGCCGGGGACGGCGGGGACAGCCAGGGGGTATGGCTGCTGTTTGGCAAGGCCGGCGGGCCAAAGACCCTGAAGGCCGGGGAGGCGCTGGAAGAGGCCCTTTGCTTTGGGTGGATCGACGGGCAGATGCAGCGGCTGGATGCGCTGGCCTATAAAAAGTATTTTGCCCCCCGCCGGGAGAAGAGCCGGTGGTCCGCAAAAAACCGGGCTTTGGCGGAAAAGCTGGAGGCCCAGGGGCTTATGACGGACAGGGGCCGGCAAAAAATAGAGGAGGCCAAGGCGGACGGCCGGTGGGACGCCCCGGACCCCATGGCAGAGGTGGGGGAAGAGCAGGTAGCCCAGGTGGCCGGGCTGCTGCAAGGGCAGGAGCCCGCCTTCCGCAATTTCCAGGCCATGCCTTTGTCTGCGAGGAAAACCTACGCCAGGGCCTATTTTGACGCGAAAACCCAGGCCGGGCGGGCCAAGCGGCTGGCCTGGCTGGTGGACAGGCTGAACCAGAACCTGCGGCCCATGGAGCGGCCCCATACGCCAAAAACCTCCTTATGAGGCAGTACAGGCGGGGTGAAAAATTCTTTTGGCGCCCGTTTACCTTTTGTTTACAGGGAACGTCTAATGGTTGAAACCACCCCTTCCGGAAAGCGGTGAGCAGTATAGGCAGCACAGATAAATGGGTACGCAAGGCCCAAAACGGCGACAAGGACGCCTTTGTACGGCTGATGGAGGAACACCACCTGGCCATGTACCGCACGGCGAAGGCAATTTTGCACAGGGAGGCGGACGTAGAGGACGCCATACAGGAGGCCGTGTGCCGGGCGTTTTATAAAATGAATACCGTTCGGCAGCCGAAATTCTTTAAGACCTGGCTTACCAGGGTTGTGATCAACTGCTGCTACGATTTGCTGCGCCAGCAAAAGGGGCTGTTCCCGCTGGAGGTGCTGCCGGAGGAGGGGGAGAGCCCGGACAGGGACACACCCCTGGATGTGCAGCGGGTGCTGGCAGAGCTGGGGGAGAACGACCGGCTCATCCTGACCCTGTACTATCTGAACGACCTGCCGGTGAAGGACATTGCCCATATGCTGGGCATCAGCGAAGGCGCGGCGAAAATGCGGCTTTCCCACGGAAGGAAGAAGTTTCGGGAAACCTACGGTGAGAGAACAGAGGAGGCGGGGGCGTAATGGCGAAGATGAAACATGGCAGAGGGCCCGAACGGAAAAAGGCTGCCTGGCCCTTCCCTACGCCCCGGCAGCGCGGCGGGCCAGGCCAGGGGCCGGAACAGGAACTGGACCGGGAACTGGAACGGGCCCTGGAACAGGAACTAAAGCCCACCCGTGCCTTTAAGGCGGAACTGGCCAGGGCCTACGGGGTGGAGGAGGTACCCCGGCGGGCGAGGAAATCGCTGGAAAAGACGCTTTTGGAACTGCCCGACCAACTGCCTGCCCGGCCCAGGCCGGTGCTGCGGGCCTTCCGCACGGTGGCTACGGTAGCGGCTGTGCTGGCCGTGACCTTTGCCCTGCTGTGGGGGGTAAACGGCACGTACCCGCAGATTACCGAGGCCCTGCCGGGGCTTGGCCAGGTGTTTATGGCCATGAACGGGGACAGGGAGCGGGAAGAACTGCCAACGGAGAGCCAGGCCCCTACCCCGGCGCCTACCTTTAACCCGGTAGAGGCAACCTGCCAGGACGGCTCGATGGGGATTTTGACGGTATCGGACGCCTGGTGCGACGGGGAAACCCTCTCGATGGAACTGGACCTGCTTTTGAGCGAGGAACTGCGTGACATGATGGCGGCCACAGACGGGATAAGCCAGTACCGGCTGCTGCCGGGGGTGGACTGGGCCAGCGTGGATGAGTTTGGCCAGGTATATAGCGGGCAGGGCAAAGCCATTACCGTGGAGGTTACGGTAGGGGATGAAACCGTGGTAGGCGAGGGGGAGATCGGCGGCTTTACCGGGGACGGGGACGGCCATGCCAGGGCCCTGTGGACCTATGACCTGGAGCCGATGGAGGCCCGCCCAGGGGACGGGGACCAACTGGAAGTGCGCCTTTATATAGAGGACTTTTTGCTGGTAAGCAGCGCGGACGGCTTTACCTATGACCGTATGGCGCTGGAATGCTGGGAACCGGCCTATACGGCGGGGTTTGCCTTGCAGGCGGATACGGCCGGGAACCGGCATATTGAGAGTGGGGCCAAGGATGGCGATGTGGTTTTGACATCGGTAGACTATGCCCCCAGCCGGGTAGAGGTGGCCATGACCGTGCCCTTTATGGGGTATTGCGGCGATATACCGTTTGCGGATAACTGGACGTTTGATGGCAACGGGGAGGAATGGACGCCCCTGGGCAGTTTCCCGGAACTGGCCTGCCAGGACGGCAGCGTGGCCTATGGGTGTAACGGGTTTTGGGATGCAGAGGGGGTAGTGGGCGGCACGTTCGACCAAGACAACATGGAACTTACCTTTGTGTTTACCAGTACGGGCAGCACCCGCCAGGCCACCCAGAACCCGTTGGTGCTGACCCTGTACGAAACCCCGGAGTTTTCGGTGTACGGTTCGGAGTCGATGCGGCGGGTGACAGCGGAGTTTACCATTGACCTGGCCACGGGCCGGGCGTATGCCTCTGAAAACTATGTGCAGCAGGGCCGGGAGCGGTCGGTGACGGCATGGGACGCTACCCTGACCCGGCTGGACAAGGCCATGGCCGGCCAGAAGTTTTTGGCCTGCGGCCAGTACACGGAGTACGCCAGCGGCGGGGGCGGTATAATGAACGAAAGCGGGCTGTACGCCGGCTTTGACCTGCTGTGCCCCATGAAGAGCGAGTATGGCTCCCTGATGGTAAACGCATACAGCGGGGATAAGGTCGTCCGGCAGTTTGCGGCGTTTTTGTCGGACAGCGGGGAGCCGGTGGAGGACAGCGCGGGCAGCCTGCATACAGGGGTGTATATACAGCCCAGCGGCAAAGAGGAGTACCGTACCCTGCATTTCCAGATATACTATGACTGGGAGGCGGGATATGTGGACACCTTTACCAGGCTGGAACTGACAGATGTAAGCACAGGCGAGGTGCTGATAGAGGATATAGGGGCGGCGTGGTTCCAGAATGCCCAGCTTTTGCTGGGGCAGGCGGTACCCCGGCCGGAGAGCCCCGCGCCGGAGAGCCCCGCCTACGAGGCTTTCCCCCAGTACGGCGGGCAGGAGGAACAGGGGGCGGGATCGGAGCACGACTGACAGGGACATAAGGGGCCGCGCAAAGCCTGGGAGGGGACGCCCTCTCCGGCTTTGGGCGGCCTTTTTGCGTGCTTTCGAAAAAAATCTGCCGCACCCTGTAACCGGGGGCGCCCTGTTGGCGATAGTAAGGGTGAGTATACTCGCATGAAGGAGGGAGTTTTGTGGAGGATGAAAAGATCGTGGCCATGTTCCTGCGCCGGGATGAATCGGCCCTGGCCTGCACGGCCGAAAAGTACGGCCCCAAGCTGCGGGCCCTGGCGCACAACCTGCTGCACAACAGCCAGGACGCGGAGGAATGTGAAAACGACACCTACTTGCAGGCCTGGAACGCTATTCCGCCCCATGAGCCGGGGGCGTACTTCTTCCCCTTTCTGGCAAAGATCACCCGGCGCATGGCCATTAACGTATGCCGCACCCGGTACCGGAAAAAGCGCAACGCGCCCCTGGCCCAACTGACCAGGGAACTGGAGCAGTGCATCCCGGCCAAGGGCGATACCCAGGGGCAGGTGGACGGCCTGCTGCTGGGGGAGGAGATCAGCCGGTACCTGCGGGGCCTGCCGGAGGAACCACGGGATATGTTCATCCGCCGCTACTGGTACCTGGAGCCGGTTGCCCAGGTGGCCAAGCGGTTTGGGGCGGGGCAAAGCAAGGTGAAAACTTCGCTGTACCGTACCCGGCAGGGGCTGCGGGAATATTTGATAAAGGAGGGCTATGACTTATGAGTATTGCAAACGGACATGAACTGCTGGATAAGCTGGAAAACATCGACCCGGCCCTGGTTGCCGCCGCGGACCGGGAACCGGAACGGGCCCCCCGCCGGCGGGGCGGAGGCATTGGCGCCTGGATAGCGGTGGCCGCCTGCCTGTGCGTGCTGTGCCTGCCGCTGGTTTTGAAACAGGCCTTTGCCCCTGCCGCCGGGCCGGCGGAGGGCGGCCCCCTGGCTGCCGGGACGGATACCTCCCACCAGGTGGAGGGCGGCGCCGGGGAAGGGGGCATGGAGGCCGGGGCCGGGGCGGAAACAGGGGAAACGGAGGCCGGCCAGGAGAGCCCGGCGCCGGGCGTTATCGTGCAGGCCCCGGAGGCAGACGACCCGGAGGGCTGGACAAAGACCTATATCTCACAGGCGTATATAGACGCGCTGCCAGAGGGGCTTTCGCCCCAGGAGATGTTCTCCTATAACCGGGCGGACCCGGAGGCCCCCCTGCTGTGGAACGAGTACCGTGTCCAGGGCGAGGTGGCTTTAGACGACGGTGCGGTAAGCACCCCCCAGTACTGGTTTGACCGCCTGCCGGATATGCGGGAGGACGGCTATACCCTGGGCCCCCTTATATGGGGCAGCTATGACACGGACGGCAGCCTTGCCCATGTGATGGTCAAGTGGGAAGATGGCCCGGTGGACGGGGGAGAGATCAAGCAGCTACTTTTGCTGGCAGGCACCGAGGAACTGGGCGAAGATAACTGGACGCCGGAGGAAAAGCTGGACTATTTGCAGCGCTGCCACGAAACCATCATCACGGATCAAGGCGTCGAGTTCTCTGTGCTGGGTACCGCGGGCAGCGACAAGGCCATCAGCTTTTGGAAGGACGGATACTGGTTCCGGGTGTACGGCTGGAAAACCGCCGACCCGGAGGACATGGTGAAGGTGACGCGCTGGGCGCTGGACCATTTTGATCCGGGCCTGTTCTCCTACGAGGAGGGCACACGCCTGGTCAACCTGCAAGAGCAGCCCGACGCCTTTGCCGGGTATTACCCCACGGACAGCCGGTTTGTGTGCGTGGCCGATTCGGCTTTGCTGGAGCTGAAGGGGGAAGAACCCTTCCTGCTGGGCCTGGAGTACGGCACGGAGAGCCCCTTGATTACCGTTTGGGCTGTGCAGGCCCAACTGCTGGACGCTGGGATGGAAAACGAGAACTGGGTGGAACTTACCGGCCTGACCTGGGAGAGCCTGGCCCAACTGGATGAGGAAACCCGCCAGGCATACTTTGAAAGCCATAACTGGGCGCCACGGGAGGAGGACGGCGCGGTGCTGCCCCTTTACCTGCGGTGGGACGGGTACTATGTGACAGCCTACTACCGGGCCGGGGCCACGGTGGATGACCTTTGGGAGCTGGTGCAGTACCTGCAAAGCGACCAGGTCAAGGAAGAAAAGAAGATTGGCGACATTGTGAAATTGCAACCCTACAGCTCTGCCAGTTCTGCTGCGGAAGGGGAATAGGAACGGTATGCCCCCAAAAGGAAGGGGAACCATAACAGGAAAAGGGAAAGGGCCCGCAAAGGCCCTTTCCCTTTATTTTCTTTGGTTGACAGGGGGCCCCTTTATTTTACATAAAATAATTTCTCCCCCATTCGCCATTTCCCTGCGGCATCCGCGCCCCTGCGCCGGGCGCCGCTCTTTTCCCCCGGAAACTCCTTTGTTCCCACATCCTCTATCCGACGGATATTTTTGCCCGCCGGCGGTATAATCTCCTCGTTGCCCGCATAGCGGGTTACATAACTTATTTGCATATGCCTTTGCGGCAGACAGGGGGACGGGCCCGCCCCTCAGGCGCGGGGGTAAAAAATCAACGAGGCGGTGTTAGGATGGAACTGACAAAATTCCGGCAGGTATGGTGCGGCCTGCGCGACCAGCTACAGGCGGGGTATGCCCGTAAAGCGCTGGTTATGGCGGGCAGCTTTTTCGGGGGGATGGTCTGTGCGCGGGGGCTGGTGTTTGGCAAATACGCCCCCTTTGGGGTGGCCGCCGTGGCGGCTGCGCCCAGAGAGGGCCTGTGGGCCGGGGCGCTGGGGGCGTTTTTGGGGTACCTTTTCCCTTCGGCGGTGTATGTGCCGGTGCGGTACGCGGCGGCACTGGTGGCGGTAACAGCCATACGCTGGTCCATGGACCAGCTAAAAAGCATCAACACCCACCCGCTGTTCGCCCCGGCAGCGGCTTTTTTGCCCTTGCTGCTTACGGGTATGACCATGGTGTTCCTACACGGCTCCATCAGCTATACAGCGGCGCTGTATGTGGCGGAGGCCTTTTTGGGGGCGGGCAGCGCCTACTTCCTGCGCCGCTGGGTGAACCTGCTCTCCGGGCTTTCCGGCGACGGCAAGCCGCGGCTGGGGGCTGTGGGCCGGTTTGAGAGCGGCGACCTGGCGGCTATTACCGTCAGCCTGGGGATCTTGCTGCTGGCCTTTTCGGGCATCAGCATAATGGGCGTTTCCCTGGGCCGGGTGCTGCTGGTGCTGCTGGTGCTGTACTGCGCCCGGCTGGGGGGCATTGCCGGCGGCGCGGTGGCGGGCGTGGCCGCCGGGGCCGTGCAGGGGCTGTCCACGGCGGGGCTGTCCTACCTTTCCGGGGCCTATGGGCTGGGGGGGCTGGTGGCCGGTGTGTTTGCCCCCATGGGCAAGGCGGCGGGGGCCGGGGCCTTTATCATCGCCCATGGCATTGCCTCTTTGCAGGTGGGTTCGGGCAGCGCCCAAATCCTCACCGGGGCCATTGAGGTGGCCGTGGCCACGGTAGGGTATATGTTTTTGCCCGGCAGCCGCCGGCTTACGGAGGTTTTCGGCCTGCGCAACGACAGCCTTAGCGGTGGGGCCTTGCGGGGGAACATCGTTATGCGCCTGAAGTACGCGGCCCAGGCCCTGACCGGCGTGTCCGCCTCGGTAGAGGAGATCTCCGAAAAACTCAGCACCATATGCGCCCCCAACCTGCGGGGGGTGTACGACCGGTCCACCGAAACGGTGTGCGCCGGGTGCGGGCTCAGCTCGGTATGCTGGCGCAAGTACAAGGACCAGACCATGGCCAATTTCTCCCAGCTTTCCGGCACATTAAAGGAGAAGGGTAAGCTGGAAACCTGCGACTTTACCAAAGAGTTCAGCGACCGCTGCTGCCGGGCCGGGGAGATGCGGGACGAGCTGAACAAAAACTATACCCGCTACCTGATGAAGGAGGCCGCCGAACTGCGTACCGCCCAGGTGCGGGAGGTGATAGAGGCCCACTTCCGCACCACGGCGGGGATACTGGACGAGATGGCCGGGGAGTTTGCCCAGTACCAGCGCTTTGACCAGGAGGCGGCCCAGCGGGTGGCGGTGGTGTTGCGGGACAGCGGCGTTACCCCCCTGGAGGTGTGCTGCCGGGTGGACAAGTTCGACCGCATGACCGTGGAGGCGGAGATCAGCCGGGAGCGCCAGAAACGCCTGAACCGGGCGGCCTTTACACGGGAGGTATCCTCTGCCTGCGGGCGGGTGTTCTCGCCCCCCTGTGTCAGCAGCACCGAGGACCGCTGCCGCATCCAGATGTGCCAGCGCCCCCAACTGGATGTGGGCCGGGGGTTCTCCCAGACCAGCGCCGGGGGCGGGGCCTTTTGCGGGGACAGCGCCAATGTATTCTATGACGGCTGTGGGCGGCTGATCGCGGTGCTAAGCGACGGTATGGGCACCGGGGGCCGGGCTGCGGTGGACGGGGCCATGACCTCGGCAATGGCAGAGAGCCTGCTAAAGGCCGGGGTGGGCTTTGACAGTATGCTGCAAACGGTGAACGCGGCCCTGATCGCCAAATCCGGGGATGAATCGCTGGCCACGATGGACGTGGTGTGTATCGACCTGTTTACCGGCAAAACGGAGTTCCGCAAGGCAGGGGCGGCCTGCACCGTACTGCGCAGGGGCAAGCGCAGCGAGGTGATCGAGGCCTCCAGCGTGCCGGTGGGCATTATGCCGGGGGTGGAGTTTGCCACCTGCCAGCGGGAGCTCTCCCCCGGCGATTTGGTGGTGATGGTGTCCGACGGGGTGGTTTCCACAGGCAGCGAGTGGCTGGTGGATATGGCCGCTGCCTGGGATGAGGAGGAAAACCCCAACCTGCTGGCCCAGCGGGTGACAGAAGAAGCCCAAAAGCGCCGGAGCGACGGCCATGAGGATGACATAACGGCCCTGGTGCTGGTGGTGCAGTAAAATGTAGTAAGGTGCGGGAGGCCCCCCAGGAGAGGAAAGCCCGGCGCGGGCAAAAAAAGCCCGCGCACTTAGCAATGCCAAGTGCGCGGAACGGCTGTGCAGAAGGGCTGGCGGCGCCAACCCTTACAGGATGGTCGAAGTGCGGAGACTCGAACTCCGTGCCTCTTGGTCCCAAACCAAGCGCTCTACCGGGTGAGCTACACCTCGCCGGCTATCCACTTCCCTCATTATACTGGATGTTGGCCGGGGTGTCAAGGGGCAAGTTGCAAGGGGGAGTGTACAAAAGAAGAGTTTATGACGTAATTTTGGCCTCCGGCGGCGGAGAGTTGGCTACGCCAACTCTTGGGTTTCACCCCTAAGAACCCCACCACCTTTGAAAAGGTGGACGAAACTTTTACCCTGGTTAGCTTGGAATGCTACAGTGAACAACATCGACCGGTCCAGCTGGTCAAAACTTGGCAGCGCCAAGTTTGCAGCTGGCCGTCGTGTGGGGGTGAGCGTCTGCCGGTGGCAGACAAGCTGCGAACCGACCGAGGCGGTAGCCGAGACTCGCGGAGCCCCACGGTCCTGCCCTTGACCTTAACACCTAAGAAGCGCATTTTTTGAAGGTGAATTGGCACGTAGTGCCAAGAGGAAACGGAGAGTTCATCTCGCCGTGCGAGATGAATCTCTTTTGCAACTGAGAAAAAAGTTTCCTAGTTCTGGAACCAGCCAGCGGCGAGCATTCACACCCAGCTTGCTCATTTTGCCTCGCTTGGCGCGGTGTGCCGAAGGCCTCCTAACACTTCAAAAAAGCAAATTCCCATCAAACCTGATTGGGGCCCATAGCCTTGTACGCATCCTCCCGCTTGATCCACTGCAGGAAGTTCAGAATCTCGATGTCCCAGATGGCGAACTCATGCTTGTAGCCGGGCATGTCGTCATAGCGCAGCCGCGCGCCCTTCCAGGTCTTTTCCAGGAAATTGTGGTACTCAGTCACCGGCTCGTAGAGGAAGTCCTTGTCCCCAATGCACAGGAACAGGTCCGGCACCTTGCCCCCGGCCACGGCCTTTTCCGTGACCTCGTACAGGTCCCGCAGCACCAGCCCACGGGACTGGGCCCGGTCCTCGATCTGCTGCTTGTTGAACACCGCCGGGGAGAAGGCCCCGATGGCGCTGTAGCGCTCCGGGTTCTCCAGGCCGTGGAGCAGGGAGCCGTAGCCGCCCATGGAGAGCCCCGCGATGTACCGCTCTTCGGGCTTGTTAGAGATTGGGAAATAGTTCTCCACAAACTCCGGCAGCTCCTTTTCCAGGAAATCGTAGAAATTGTTGCCGCCGGGAGCATTGTCATAGGGCACATTGCCTACAGAGAAGGTCACCACCGCGATGCGCTCCTCCTCGGCGTACCGGTCCACGCTGGTGAACCGGTGCCAGACGGCATAGTCGTTGCCGTGACCGTGGAGCAGATACAGCACCGGGAACTTGGCGGGCAGCTTGTGGGTGTGCTCCTGGTCCATGTTGCAGGGGGTGAAGGAGGGCAGGGTGACCTCGATGTCCACCCCATGCCCCAGGGAATAGGAAAATAAATTGCACTGTACTCTTGCCATTGATAGCACTCCTTTCAAAAATGCCTT
>CANOFK010000003.1 GCA_947565265.1 uncultured Clostridia bacterium
GCCTTCTTCTTTTCTTGCGTAGGTTCGTATCTATTTTTCGCTTACGTGCTGTTTTTGTCGGTATTCCCTTTTTCCCTGTTTTTCGGCGCCGTGATGACAGAGGGGCTGTTTTTGCTGACCACCTCGGCGGCCTGTTACTTCGCCCTGCGGCGCCGGTGGCTGGCCTACGGCATATGGGGGGTCCTGGCGGCCATGACCCGTATGACCGGGCTGCTGGTGATTGTGCCAGCCTTTATCGAACTGGGAAGGGCCGTCCGCCTGCTGCAAAGGCCGGCGCGCAGGCCCATAGGGCGCTGGCTGCTGCCCGCCCTGGGAAAGCTGCCCCTGCTGTTGCTGCCCTTGCTGGGAACAGGCGTGTACCTGCTGCTAAACTGGCGGATAGACGGCGACCCGCTGGCCTTTGTGGTACACCAGCGCCATTGGCACCAGGGCGGTATGCCGGTCCCGCAGGTGTTGGCCTACCTGTGGCACTACCTGGGGATGTACTTCCGCCAACCCATCGGGTGGAGCGTCTGGCTGCCGGAATTGGTGCTGTTTGTGGTATGCTTTGGGGTGCTGGCCCTGGCCTGCCGCCACAGGGCGGTGCCGGCCAGCCTGCTGGGGTATGGGCTGCTGTACCTGCTGGCCAATTACTCGCTCTCCTGGCTGCTAAGCGGCGGGCGGTACTTAAGCTGCGGGGTGCCGCTGTTTATGCTGGAGGCCTATTTGGTAAAGGATAAGCCGGTGCTGCGGGAATACCTGCTGGTAGCCCAGGCGATGCTGCTGGGGGCATACCTGTTTGCGTACATAAACCATGCGCCCGTCATGTGACCAAAAACCCGGCCCCTTATTTCTGCCGCCCGATACAAAACAAAATATTTGTAGGAGGTTTCCACTATGCGCGTCATCCTGTTCGACATTGACACCCTTCGCCCCGACCACCTGGGGTGCTATGGCTATGTCCGGCCCACATCCCCCGCGATAGACGCCATTGCGGAGGACGGCGTCCGGTTCTCCCACTACTATTGCCCCAACGCCCCCTGCCTGCCCTCCCGGGCCTCCCTGATCACCGGCCGCTACGGCATCCGCAACGGGGTGCTGGGCCACGGCGGTACCGCCGCCGACTTGCGCCTACAGGGCGAGTCCCGGCATTTCCGGGATGATTGTAGCGAAAACGGCCTGTTTATGCAGTTCCGCCGGGCCGGTATGCACACGGTTTCCTTCTCCACCTTTGCCGAGCGCCACTCCTCCTGGTGGTTCAATGCCGGGTTTAACGAGTGTTTCAACGTAGGCAAATGCGGCAACGAGTCTGCCGAGGAGATCACCCCCCATGTGCTGGATTGGCTCCGCCGCAAGGGGCGGGAGGACGATTGGTTCCTCCACGTCCACTACTGGGACCCCCACACCCCCTACCGCGCCCCCCAGGATTTTGGCAACCCCTTTGCGGATATGCCCCTGGCAGACGATTGGATCGATCAGGAGATATTCGGCCAACACCTGCTCCATGTGGGGCCCCACGGGGCAAATGAGATCAATATGTGGGACGACACCCAGTTCCCCCAGTTCCCCCGGCATCCCGGCTCCCTGAAAAATCTGGACGATGTAAAGGCTATGATAGACAGCTACGACTGCGGCGTACGCTGGACGGACGACAACATCGCCCAAATCATGGCCCTGGTGAAGGAGATGGGGCTATATGACGATCTGGCGGTGATCGTCACCTCCGACCACGGCGAGAACATAGGCGAGCTGGGCCTTTACGGCGAGCACGCCACCGCCGACGAGCCCACCTGCCATATCCCCATGATCATCAAGTGGCCGGGCGGCCAAAAGGGCGTGGTGGCGGAAGGGTTCCACGACAATGTGGACCTGGCCCCCACCGTGCAGGAACTGCTGGGCACGGCGTTCCAGGGCGGCTACGACTACGACGGCTGCTCCTATGCCCAAACCCTGCTGGCCGGCCGGGATTGCGGCAAGGGCCATGTGGTGCTGAGCCAGTGCGCCCATGTATGCCAGCGCGCGGTGCGGTTTGACGATTACCTGTACCTGCGCACGGTGCATGGGGGCTACCATCTGTTCCCCCAAGAGATGCTGTTCAACGTGAAGGAGGACCCCCACCAGCTCCACAATCTGGCGGCAGAGCAGCCCGGCCTGTGCGATAAGGGCGCCCGGCTGATTTTGAACTGGACAGAGGACATGATGAAAAAGTCTGCCTATGACGCCGACCCCATGTGGACGGTCATGCGTGAGGGCGGCCCGGAGCACGCGCGGGGGATGCTGGAGAGCTACATCCACCGGCTGGAGGGCACGCCCCGCGCGGCGCAGATCCCCCTGCTGCGGGAGATGTACCCGGAGGTTTAGGCGCGGGTTTTCGTGGCCTTCCGGGGGCAGGCAGGGTTCACCCCCACACCGCCTGCCCCCTCTCCCCCAAAAAGCATACGGGCTTTTATGAAACAAGCAGGGGCAAAGCCCCGCCGGCAGGTATGCGTAAGGGGTGCCTTTGCCCATACAAAGGAGGAACAACCATGACAAGCTTTCTCAAAGAGGCGGCTACAGTCAGGCCGTCGGCACGGCAACTGGCCTGGTTTGCGGTGGGGCAGTATGCCTTCATCCATTTTGGCGTAAACACCTTTACCGGCCGGGAATGGGGGGACGGCACCGAGGACGAGGCCCTATTTGCCCCCAGCCGCCTGGACTGCGGCCAATGGGTGCAGGCGGTAAAGTCCGCGGGCCTAAAGGGTATTGTGCTGACAGCCAAGCACCACGACGGCTTTTGCCTGTGGCCCTCCCGGCATACCGGGCACTCGGTCAAAAACGCGCCGGGCTGCCCGGATGTGGTGCGGGCCTGTGCCGACGCCTGCGCCCAGGGCGGCATCAAATTTGGCTTTTACCTCTCCCCCTGGGACAGGAACTCCCCCCTTTACGGGACGGAGGCCTACAACGACTACTTCTGCGCCCAGTTGGAGGAACTGCTCACGGGCTATGGGCCCATCTTCTGCGTCTGGTTTGACAATGCCTGCGGGGAAGGCCCCAACGGGAAACGGCAGGTGTACGATTTCGACCGCTATATCCGGCTGATCCGGCAGCATCAGCCGGAGGCCGTGATTTTTAACGATTTTGGCCCGGATACCCGCTGGTGTGGCAACGAGGCCGGCCAGCCCCGGCGTTCGGAGTGGGCGGTGGTGCCCGGCGAGTTGTGCCGCTTTGCCGAAACCCAAACCGGCCCCGGCCCCCTGGCGGCAGAGGGCTCCCTGGCGTACCTGTACAGCACCGACGACAATCTGGGCAGCCTGCCCAATATCCTGTACTCTAAGGGGCTGGCCTTTGTGCCCTCGGAGATCGACACCTCCATACGTCCGGGCTGGTTCTGGCACCCGGAGGAAGAACCCCACAGCCTGGAAAAACTGTTCCACATCTGGCTTTCCAGCGTAGGGGCCAACGCGGGGCTTAATCTGAACATCCCCCCCAACCGGGAGGGGCTGATTGACGAAAAAGACTGCCGGCGGCTGGCGGAACTGGGGGAACTGCTGCAAAGGGAATTCGGCAGCCCCCTGGAAACACAAACCCTGCTGGAAGAGGGCAGTATGCCCACCCAGCCGGTGTACCTGGTGCGCGGCGGGCATACCGGGGTGCGGTATGTAGAGCTGCGGGAGGACATCGCCCAGGGCCAGCGGGTAGAGAGTTTCCAGATAGAGGCGGTGGAGCCCGACGGCAGCCGTTTCCCGCTGTTCCAGGGGACCACCATTGGCTACCGGAAGATCTGCCCCCTGGGGGACCCCTTTGCGGGGCAGAATGGCCTGACCAGGACCATGGACGCCCAGGTGGCCTCGGTGCGGGTGCGTATCACCGCCGCGCGGGGCCCGGTACATTTAAAAGAGATCATCCTATACGCCTAACCGGTTGGCAGCAAAAGGCCGGGGGCCGCCAAACTTCCCTTTAGAAGTCTGGCGGTCCCCGGTTACGTTTTATTCGGTGCCGGTTACAGCTTTATGCCGGTTACAGCTTTTCAATGGTATCCGCGGCCTCTTCCAGCCAGTTACCCTCGAACAATTCGATAGTGCCCCGGTCGCAGGCGCTGGCCAGGGTGGGGTCAATGGGCAGCTTGCCCAGCACAGGCAGGGCATATTTGGCGGCCACTTCGTCAATATGGCTTTTGCCGAACAGCTCTACCTTTTTGCCGCAGTCCGGGCACTGGAAGTAACTCATGTTCTCCACCAGCCCCAACACGGGGATGTTCATCAGCTTTGCCATCTCTACCGCCTTGGAAACGATCATGCCCACCAACTCCTGGGGGGAGGTGACGATGATGATGCCGGCAAGGGGCAAAGACTGGAACACCGTCAGGGGCGCGTCGCCGGTGCCGGGGGGCATATCCACAAACATATAGTCCACGTCCCCCCAAACCACGTCCGTCCAGAACTGCTTAATGGCCCCGGCAATCACCGGGCCCCGCCAGACCACCGGGGCGGTTTCCTCCTGCAAAAGCAGGTTTACGCTCATTACCTTAATGCCGGTTTTGGTGTCCCTGGGGTACATACCGTTTTCGTCGGCCACAGCCATGCCCTTTAGCCCAAAACACTTGGGGATGCTGGGCCCGGTAATGTCCGCGTCCAAAATGCCCACCGAGCAGTCCCGGCGGCGCAGGGTGGTGGCCAGCAGGGAGGTAACCAAAGACTTGCCTACGCCCCCCTTGCCGCTGACCACGCCGATGACCTTCTTAACGTGGCTCAGGTCGTTGAGCTTTTCGATCATATCCGCAGGCTGGCGGGAGGGGCAGTCCGCCCCGCAGGTAGAACAGTCGTGGGTACAGTTTTCCAGGTTTTCACTCATGTTGATGATCCTCCTCATGCAAAAGATAGGGTTGGTGCTTAGGGTGCCTTACAGGTAACACAGGCGGCTGTCCGGGCCGCAAACCAGCCGGGCCCGCCGCCCAATGGGCAAAATCGCGTGGTTCTCCCCATGGCCAAAGTCGTCGCAGTAGGCTACGGGGATGTGGTGCCGTTGCCCCAGCAGCTTAAGCCGGGCGTACAGGTTAGGGCAGGGGTGTCCAGCATAATGGCCGAACACCAGCCCGGTAACAGACCGCATGAAAGCGCTTTGCTCGATGTACCCCAGCATGGCGCTTACATGGGCCTCGCCGCCGAACATTTCGTGATCCTCCAAAAAGAGGAGATGGGGCTCGCCGGGGTCTACGGGGAAATAGTCTGTCCCCAGCAGCAGGGCGAAATTCATGGTGTAGCCGCCTACCAGCACACCCTCCGCCGTGCCGGGGCACAGGCCCAGCCAGGGGGAGTTGGCCTCATGCACGGCCATGCTACCGCTGCGGATATGCCCTTCAAAGTGGCGGCGGTTGTAGGGCGTCCATTGGGCAAACAGGGTGGGGTCCTGGCCGTAGTAGGTGACCAGGCCGGTTTTTGCCCAAATGGCGTTCAAAATGCTGGTGCCGTCGCTGTAGCTGCAAATGCGCTTGGGGTTCTGGCGGAACAGGTCAAAGTCCAGGTAGGGTAGCACCTCAGGGGCGCCCTCGCCCCCGCCAAACAGGATATACGCTACCTGGGGGTGGGCGGCCAGTTGGTTCAGGTCAGCCCCCCGCTCCTCGTCCGAGGCCAGGAAACCCCAGGTGTCCTTGTACATATTGTCCGCCTGCACCACCCGGAACCCTTCTCCCTCCATGTTCGCTATCAGGTTTTTATACTCCTGGCTCCAGGGGATCTCCTGGCCGGGGGCTGCCTCGTACAGGGGGATATGGCTGGGGCAGCACAGGCCGATGGTACCGTTTTCACTTAAGGGTTTTGCTTGCACGGCTTATCTCCTTTCCGTGGGTTGGGGCGGCGCGCCGCCCATTGCCTTGCTGTAAGAGCCCAGGGGAATGGCTACACCTCAGCCGGCCAGCCGGCCTGTTCCTGCCGGTACAGCCGGCCCCCCTCCATGCGGTAGTGGCCGTGGTAACGGGCAGCCAGGGCCGGGGCGGTTTTGTGGCTGACATGGACCACCGCCGCGCCGCTGGCCAACAGCGTTTCTTCCACCAACCGGGCGTTGGCCGGGTCCAGGGCAGCGGTGGCCTCGTCTACCAGCAGGGCAGCGGGCCGGCCCACCAGAGCCCTGGCCAGGGCCACCCGCTGGCGTTCCCCGCCGGAGAGTGTTTCCACCGCCTGGGGGGTCAGATCCCGGCCACCCCAGCGCGCCAGCAGGGGGGCCAGGTTCAGCCCTTGGATCACCGCCCGGTACAGGGCTGGGTCTACATCCCGGCCCAGCAGGATATTTTCCTCCAGGCTGGCGAAAAGAAGGACGGGCTGCTGGAATACCGGGCACAGGCAGGCCAGGCGTTCCCCAGGCGGGATGTCCCGGAGCTCCCGGTCCCCCAGGCGGATGCTGCCGGCGTAGTCCAGCCCGCTTAGGCCGGTGAGCAGCCCCAATAGGGTGGACTTGCCGCTGCCGCTCTCCCCGGTGACCAGGTAGGCTTTTCCGGGTAGGAACTCTGCCGTTACCCCGCTGAGCAGGGTATGCCCCCCGGCCCGGCAGGAAACATCCCGCAACCACAGGCCGGGGAAGGGGGCGCGCCGATGAGCCCGGAAACCTGGATGACCGCCACCAGGTCGCCGGGGCCGGCCTGGCCCCGCCCCATCAGCCACAGGCTGATGAGGATGACCAGCACGGTTTTGCCGGTTTGCAAAAGGCCGGTGGCGGCATAGGCCAGCAGGCGGCGTTTCAGCAGCGCCGATTCTGCCCGGGCCGCGGCGGCGTTCTCCTGCTCCAGCAGATGGGCGGCCCGGCTTTGGCAACGGTAGGCCCGCACCGTGTCCACACCCTCCAGCAGGGAGCCCAGCAGGGTGTTGTACCGGCCCAACCGGCCGGAGTAGGCCTTACGGGCCTGGCCGTCCCGCTGGCCCATCCATTGGGGAAGGGCGGCGGTCAGCAGGCTGACGGAGAAGATGACCGCCGCCAGCAGCCAGTGCACAGACAGCAGGGCCCCGGCCGAGGAGAGCAAAATCGCCAGGCATTTGAGGATATCGATGGTACCGGCGAAATACTGCTCTGCCAGCGCGGGAATATCGTTGTTAACAAAGGACACAAAGCCGGCAGTTTCCTGCTGGCCGGCCCCGCCCCGGGACAAAAAGCCCCGGAAGGCGGTTTGGCGCATCAGGCGCTTTTGCCGCAGCTTAAAGGATTCGGCCAGGTACATATCCAGTTGGGAGAGCAGCGCCTGGGCCAGCCCGGCCCCCAGGAAGAGCCACAGCGCCGGGCCCGCCCCCTTGCCCTGGGCAAAGCGGTCTACTAGCCGGCCGGAAAGGGTGGGCGTCAGCACAGAGGACAGGGAAAAGGCCAAACCCGCCAGCAACGCCAGCAGGAACAGCCGGGCGTTCCCCCCAAGGTTTGGGAATCGGGCGGGACGGGCGCTGGGCGCGCCGTTTTTGTTTGCTATATTCAATTTTCTTTCCTCCAATCGGTATGGTTTGTCAGCGCATACCGTTGGAGAACGCGTCGGTCCAGTTTTCTTGATGATAGCGGTGCATAAGGCTGCCCTCCTTTCCAAGTGGGGGCCTTCCGGGCCCGTTTGAAACTTTGAAACATGAAGGGAGGGTTTCCGCGTGGAGAATCCTCCCTATGTGGCAGCGTATCTTGCGGTTTTTCCTTGAAAGCCCTGGTTTTTGGACAAAAATCCCACATTTCTCCGGGTTTAAACCAGACGCTAGGCCACGGTCAGCTCAAACCAAAAGGTGCTACCCCGGCCCAGTTCGCTGATGACCCCGTACCGGCCCCCGTGGAGGTCCAGCACATTTTTAACAATGGACAGGCCCAGCCCGGTGCCCACCTGGGTCCGGCGGTGCTCCCGGTCCACCTTATAGTACCTGTCCCAGATATCCTGCAACCGGTCCGCCGGGATGCCCTCCCCGGTATCGGTCACGCTGATGCGCACCACCCCGTCCTTGCTCTGCTGGCAAAGCCGTACGGTCTTATCCGCCCCGGCGTAGTTGATAGCGTTGTTTACCAGGTTATACACCACCTGGGAAAGCTTAAGCTGGTCGCCGACCACATAGACGTCCTCCTCCGCGGCAAAGGGGAAGGAAAAGTCCTGCAACCGCCCGTAGCGGCCCAATATCGCCCGTATACTTTCCGTCAGGTTAAAGCGGGCGGGAGAGAGCTCCATCACCCCTGCCTCCAGGCGGGAGAGGTCCAGAAGGTCGTTGACCAGGTCGTTGAGCCTGCCTGCCTCGTCAATGATGATCTGCACGTTTTCCGGGGTGCTTTCACCGGGCAGGTCCCGCATCACCTCCGCATAGCCCTTGATCATGGTCAGGGGGGTGCGCAGGTCGTGGGAAACATTGGCCAGCAGTTCCCGGCGCAGGCCCTCGGTTTTGGAAAGTTCGCCGGCGGCAAAGTTCAGGGTGGCGGCCAGTTCGCTGACCTCCCTGGGGCCGCCCTCGGCAAAACGCAGGCCGTAGTCGCCCTGCCCCAGGGATTTGGCAGCCTCGTTGATCTCCGTCAAAGGCCGGGCAATCCGCCGGGAAACCACCACCGCCAAAACCAGCCCCAGGGGTACCAGCACCAAAGTCAGGCAAAAAAGCTGTGCCAGCAAGGTTTCCACCGTGGAGTTCAAGGGGGTAAGTTCGGCCTCCACCACAACCAGCCGGTCGTTGCCCAGCGGGGTGCGCACCGTAACGGCGTACAGCAGTAGTTGGGTGTCCTCACTGCCGGAAAGCCGGGACTGGAACACACGGGTATACTGCCCGCCCTGCAAGTTCACCTGGTCAAACAGCCGGGCCAGTTCCTGCCGGGGGAGGTTATAGACCAAACTGTCCTTGTAGGCATGGCGGCATACCACATAGCTGCGGCCCAGGGGGTCGCACACAAACACGTTGGCCCCGGTCTGAATCACCAGGTTCAGGGCCGTGTCATTCAGCTTGTCCCCGTCCAACTGGCGGACCACGGCCTGGGAGATGGCTTTGGCCTCCGCCGTCTTAATGGCCCGGTAGAAGGGGCTGAGCAGGAAGATCTGCAACACCCACAGCAGCGCCACGGTAACCAAAGCGAACAGCCCAAAGCCCAGGGCAATCTGCCCCCGGATGCCCCTGGGGGCTTTGGGGCGGCGGGGGGCCTTTGCCCGGCTAAGCACGGGCGGCCTCAAACCGGTACCCTACCCCCCGCAGGGTGGCAATATACCTGCTGTAAGGCCCCAGGCGTTTGCGCAGCAGCTTGATATGGGTGTCCAAAGTGCGGTCGTCGCCGTAAAAGTCATAGCCCCACACATTGGTCAGCAGCATCTCCCTGGTCAGGGCCAGGCCCTTGTTGCGCACCAGGTAGCTAAGCAATTCATACTCTTTGGGGGAGAGTTCCACCCGTTCCCCGTCCACCGTCACAAGCCTTGCGTCAAAGTCAATGGAAAGGCCCTCAAAAACCTCCACCTGCCGGGGCTTTTGGGCAGCGGGGCGCACCCGGTTCATAATGGCCGTTACCCGCAGCATCAGTTCCTTGGGGGAGAAGGGCTTGACCACATAGTCGTCGGCGCCCAGCTCAAAGCCGTGTATCTTGTCATACTCCTCCCCCCTGGCCGAGAGCATGAGGATGGGCAGCGCGCAGGTTTTTTTGATCTCGGCGGCCGCGGAGAAACCGTCCAGTTCCGGCATCATCACATCCATAATCACCAGGTCAAAGGCTTCGGGGGTACGGCGGCAGAACTCCACAGCCTCCATGCCGTTTTTGGCCTCTGTCACCTGGTGGCCCTCAAACTCCGCGTATTTGCGAATAAGCCCCCGGATGCGCTCTTCGTCGTCCACCACCAGCAAACGGAACATCCGGCTCACGCTCCGGGCACCAGGCGGTCCCGGCACTCCAGGTATTTCAACCGGGTTTTCTCCACCACATGGGCGGGCAGTTCCGGGGGCGGGGTTTTGCCGTCCAGCCCGTTGTCCGTCAGCCAGTCCCGCAGGTACTGCTTGTCAAAGCTTTCCGGAGAGGTACCGGGCCGGTAGGCGTCCCGGCTCCAAAAGCGGCTGCTGTCCGGGGTCAGCACTTCGTCCGCCACCACCAGCCCGCCGTCCTCGTCCAGGCCGAATTCAAACTTGGTGTCCGCAATAATAATGCCCCGCTCATAGGCGTAGTCATAGCAGCGCTTGTAAAGGGCCAGCGCCGCGTCGCAGACCTTGTGGGCCAGTTCCGCGCCCAGCTTTTCTTCCATGTACGCCAAAGATACGTTTACGTCATGGCCCTCCTCGGCCTTGATGGAAGGGGTCAGGATCGGTTCGGGCAGCTTTTCAGCCTGCTGCATCCCGGCCGGAAGGGGCTTGCCGCAGAACCCGCCGGTCTGCCGGTACTCCTTCCACATGGAGCCGAAAAGATAGCCCCGGATGATAAACTCAAAGGGGAGCATCTTCAGTTTCTTCACCAAAACGGTGCGCCCGGCAAAGGCGTCCCCCTGCAATTCCGGGGGCATATCGGCTGGGTTTTCCGAGATCATGTGGTTCTTTACGATATCCGCCGTGTACCGGAACCAGAAAGAGGACAGGGCGTTGAGCACCCGGCCCTTGTCGGGGACCGGGGTGGGCAAAATTACGTCAAAGGCCGACACCCGGTCTGTGGTCACAATGGCAAGGGCCTCCTCCGAAACCTGGTAGACCTCCCGCACCTTACCGCTGATAAGCTTTTCCATAGAATAACCGCCTTTCACTGGTTTTCTTTCCTGTATAGTATAGCCCAAGCCGCCGCATTTTGCAAGAGGGAAGGCGGCGCCCCGCAACAGCCCGTTGCTTTACTTTGCCCGGCCGGGGCGGTATAATAAGGGTATCCTAATCAGGGCGCGTTCACAACATACGCGGGCACGCCCCGGGGAAATCCGGCAAGGAGCGTGGGAAAATGGAAACAAAGGAGATCATTTTGCGGCTGCGGGAAAAAGCGGGCCTGTCCCAGGAGGGCCTGGCGGAAAAGCTGTTCGTGACCCGGCAGGCGGTAAGCCGCTGGGAGAACGGGGAAACCACACCGGACACGGAAAGCCTCAAGGGCCTGTCGCGGCTGTTTGACGTATCGATCAACACCCTGCTGGGCTCGCCCCGGCAACTGGTCTGCCAGTGCTGCGGGATGCCCCTGGACGACGGCAGCATCAGCCGGGAAACAGACGGCAGCCTGAACGAGGATTACTGCAAGTGGTGCTATACAGGCGGTAAATTCGTCTACGCCAACATGGACGAGCTGCTGGACTTTCTGGTAGAGCATATGTCCAACGAAAACTTTCCCCCGGAACAGGCACGGGCCCATTTTGCCGGGCAGTTGCCCCTACTTGCCCACTGGGCCCAGCCCACGGCGGGATAATCCCATCACATAAATAGTGCACTGGCAGGCCCCCTGGGTTTTCAGGGGGCCTGCTTTTTCTCTGGCCGGGCGAAGATTTTATCGGCAGACAGGCGGTTCGTGGTTGCAATGCCGGCGGTTTTGAGGTAAAATAGATTTGTGAATTTTTTTCGAACAGCCTATGGAGGAACTATTACCAAACGAAAGGATCGTGGCTATTATGCAGGATAGGAAGGAGCAATTCCCCAAACGCCCCTATCATACCCACGGTGGCGCGCCGGTGCCCCATCATAAAAATACGTGGCAGGCCGAGTCGGTGGTCATGCCGCCCCCTGCGCGGGTGGTGCTGCCCATGCAGCAGCACATCGGCGCGCCCTGTAAGCCGGTGGTAAAAAAAGGCGACCATGTGTATCTGGGCCAGTTGGTGGGCGACAGCGACGCCTATGTAAGCGCGCCGGTACACGCCTCTGTTTCCGGCACGGTGGTAGAGGTGGCACAGGTCATGCTGACCGGCGACCGCCCGGTAGAGGCGGTGGTGATCGAGTCGGACGGGCTGATGGAGCCGGACCCGGCTATCCGGCCCCCGGCGGCCATCACCGGCAAACAGGCTTTGGCAGACGCCGCCCGGGCAGCGGGGCTGGTGGGTTTGGGGGGCGCGGGTTTCCCCGCCCATGTTAAGCTGAACGTGCCCGAAGGCAAGCGTATTGACACGCTGATCATCAACGTGGCCGAGTGCGAGCCCTACGTAACGTCCGACCACCGGGAAGCCCTGGAGAACGGCAAAAACGTCCTGGACGGGGTCTACAAGGTAAAAGAGATCCTGGACGTGCACCGGGTGCTCATCGCCGTAGAGGACAACAAGCCGGACGTGATCGCCAAGCTCACCGAAATTGCCGATAACCCCCAGATGGACCCCCAGGACGAGGTGCGGGTGCTGGCCCTGCAAAGCCGTTACCCCCAGGGGGCGGAAAAGGTGCTGGTGCAGGCGTGCACCGGCCGCATGGTGCCTGCCGGGGGCCTGCCCGCCGACGTAGGCTGCCTGGTGATGAACATAGCCTCGGTGTCCTTTTTGGCCAGCTATATGCGCACGGGTATGCCCCTGACGAAAAAGCGCGTCACCGTTGACGGCTCGGCGGTCAAAGAGCCGAAAAACGTGATCGTGCCCATTGGCACGCCCATTAAAGATGTGATGGCGTTCTGCGGCGGCTATCGGGCCCAGCCCAAAAAACTGCTGATGGGCGGGCCCATGATGGGCATTGCCATTACCGGGGACGAGCTGCCCATATTAAAGCAAAACAACGCCATCCTGGCCTTTGACGAGAACGAGGCCAAGCTATACGAAACCACGGCGTGCATCCGCTGCGGGCGGTGCGTGGCAGCCTGCCCCATGAACCTGATGCCCACCAAGCTGGAGAAAGCGGCCGAAAAGAAAGACGTGGAAACCCTGCTGGAGCTGGACGTGATGACCTGCATGGAGTGCGGCTGCTGCGCGTTCTCCTGCCCGGCAGGCAGGCGGCTGGTACAAAGCATCCGCCTGGGCAAGGCCTATGTAAGGAAAGCCGGCCAGAAAAAGTAACCCAATGGTTTGCCCCGGCCACGAAGGGGCCGCCCCCGCTTGTGCGGGGTACCGGCAAACGCCTACGCACAGCGCCGGCGGAAGAAAAAATAAACAAGAAGAAAAAATAAAAAAAAGTACGCCATTACCCGCCAAAAAATCAGACCAACCGTGTCCCCACAGCACCGGCGCCGGGGCGCATAAAAGTCTTTGGAGATTCTCAAGAACCTTTCTTCAGAAAGGTTCTTGAGCCGCCGTGGGTATTGAACGGAGGGCGCAGCCCTCCGTTCAAACCCCGGCGTTTGCCCCGGCCACGAAACGGCCGTCCCCGCTTGTGCGGGGTACCGGCAAACGCCTACGTACAGCGCCGGCGGCCTTCCCATTCCCCCACAAGAAAGGACTTGATACGATGGACAAACTGACCGTTTCTTCCTCCCCGCATTTTAACGGGCGGAAAACCACCCACAACATTATGCTGGACGTGATCATCGGCCTGTGCCCGGCGGCCATTGCGTCGGTGGTGATCTTCGGCCTCCGGGCGCTGCTGGTGATTGCCGTGACCGTGCTGAGCTGTGTGCTCAGCGAGTACCTGTCCCGCAAAGCCATGAAACGCCCCCAGACCATCGGCGACCTTTCCGCCGTGGTCACGGGCCTGCTGCTGGCCCTAAACCTGCCCGTCACCATCAACCCGCTGATGGCCGCCTTTGGGGGCGTGATCGCCATCGTGGTGGTCAAGCAGATGTTCGGCGGCATTGGCCAGAACTTTGTGAACCCGGCCCTCACCGCCCGCATTGTGCTGATGAACTCCTTCCCCGCGCCCATGACCCACTGGACGGCGGCCTTTGACTACAGCGCCACCGCCGACGCCGTCACCACGGCCACCCCTTTGGCCGCTTATGCCCAAAACGGCGGCGCTGGCTGGCCCAATTATCTGGATATGCTGCTGGGCGTACACGGCGGCTGCCTGGGGGAGACCTGTGCCCTGGCCATTCTCATCGGCGGGCTGTACCTGATCGTCCGTAAAGTCATCAGCCCGGTGATCCCCGTCACCTATCTGGCCACCGTGGCGGTGTTCTCGGTGGTTCTGGGCCGGGACCCGCTCTTCGACCTGCTGGCTGGCGGGCTCATGCTGGGGGCCTTCTTTATGGCTACCGACTACACCACCAGCCCCCTGTACTTCTGGGCCCGGCTGGTATTCGCCATTGGCTGCGGCCTTTTAACCGTGATCATCCGGGCGTTCGGCTCCCTGCCGGAAGGGGTCAGCTACTCTATTGTGCTGATGAACATCATCACCCCCCTCATCGAGCGCTACATAAAGCCACGGGCCTTTGGCTCGCCCAAGAAAACGAAAAAGGAGGGGGTCGCCCCATGAACGTGAAGGAGGTCCTAAAACCCGCCGCCATTCTGCTGGTGATCTGCGTGGCGGTGTCCGCGGCCCTGGCAGGCACCAACCTGCTTACCCAGGACCGCATCGCCCAGGCCGCCGCCCAAAAGGCGGAGGAGAGCCGCATGGTGGTGCTGCCCGGGGCCGAAAGTTTTGAGGAAAAAGACGGCCACCACGCCGGCCTGGACAGCGCCGGCCAGGTCGTAGGCTATGTGTTCGAAACAGAGAGCAAAGGCTACGGCGGCACCATCCGGGTGATGACCGGCATCAGCGCACAGGGCGGCATTACCGGCGTGGTCATCCTCAGCCACGGGGAAACCCCCGGCCTGGGGGCCAACGCCGAAAAAGAGGCATTCCGGGACCAGTACAAGCAGCCGATAGCCGGCAGCGCGGGCGGTATCGGGGTGGTTAAGTTCCAAACCCCCGGCGAAGGGGAAATCCAGGCCATGACCGGTGCCACCATCACCAGCGCCGCCGTCACCAACGCGGTTAACCTGGCCATTGCGCAGTACCAAAGCCTATACGTTTCGGAAGGGGGCAACTGAGAATGGAGAAGAAAAAGGGCCTTTGGCCCACGTTTACCAAAGGCATTATCATCGAAAACCCGGTGCTGCGGCTGATGCTGGGCTGCTGCGCCACGCTGGCCGTTACCACCGCCGCCAGCAACGCCATCGGCATGGGGGCGGCCACCACCTTTGTGCTGGTGTGCTCCAACGCGGTGATCTCCCTGCTGCGCAACGTGATCCCCAACAAGGTGCGCATCCCGGCCTTTATCACCGTAATCGCCGGCTTTGTCACCATTGTGCAGATGTTTATCAAAGCCTTTTCCCCGGCGCTGGACACCGCTTTGGGCGTGTTTTTGCCCCTTATCGTGGTTAACTGCATTATTTTGGGCCGGGCGGAGATGTTCGCCAGCAAAAACAAGATCCTGCCCTCTGTCATCGACGGCCTGGGCATGGGCGTAGGCTTTACCGCCGCCATGCTCTGCATGGGTATCATCCGGGAGCTGCTGGGCGCGGGCACGGTGTTCGGGCTGCCGGTGCTCTCCGGGTTTATGCAGCCCATCATCATCTTCCTGCTGCCGCCCGGCGGGTTCTTCGTGTTCGGTATGCTCATTGCCCTGGCCGGCAAACTCAGCAAAGAGGGCAAGCCCCCGGCGGGCCTGGGCTGTGCCCATTGCCCGCTGGCAGCCGGCTGCTCTAAGCTCAACGAGAAAAAGGAGGGCAACTGATGGACGCGCAAATGATCCGTTCCCTGGTGGCGATCTTCCTGGCCGCCATCCTGACAGAAAACTATGTGCTCAACAAATTTCTGGGCATCTGCCCCTTTTTGGGGGTTTCCAAAAAGCTGGACACTGCCTTTGGCATGAGTTGCGCTGTAACCGTGGTCATGGTCATCGCCACGGCTGTTACCTGGCCCATTTACACCTACATCCTGGTGCCTAACAGGCTGGAGTATTTGCAGACGCTGGTGTTCATTTTGGTAATCGCCGCCCTGGTGCAGCTATTGGAAACGGCGCTGCGCAAATATATGCCGCCCCTGTACAACTCCCTGGGCATTTACCTGCCGCTGATCACCACCAACTGCGCCGTGCTGGGCGTAACCATGCTGGTGCTGGAAAAAGGCGCGGCCGACCCCAGCTTTGGCTATTTGCAGTCGCTGGTCAACGCCTTTGGTTCCGGCGTAGGTTTCCTGGTGGCCATGCTGCTCTTTGCCGGCGTGCGGGAGCGGCTGGAGGACTGCGACATCCCGGAAACATTCCGGGGCCTGCCCATTACGCTGGTGGCGGCCAGCCTGGTGGCCGTGTCCTTCCTGGGCTTTAACGGCGTGGTAGACCGGCTGGCGGGCTAAAAAGAAAACTTCGGGGCCATCCCCGGAAAGGAACGTGATTGGAATGGAAATAGTAACACCGATTTTGATCGTAGGCGCCATCGGCCTGCTGGCCGGGGTGGTGCTGGCGGTGGCCTCCATTGTAATGGCCGTGCCCAAAGACGAAAAGGCCGAGGCCCTGGAGGCTGTCCTGCCGGGGGCCAACTGCGGCGCCTGCGGGTATTCGGGCTGTCCGGGCTACGCGGCGGCCATGGCCAAGGGCGAGGCCCAGCCCGGGCTGTGCTCCCCCGGCGGGGCGGCGGTGGCGGCCCAGTGCGGGGAGATCCTGGGCGCCGGCGCCGTGGCCATGGTCCCCAAGGCCGCCTTTGTGCACTGCATGGGCAGCCATGACCACACCCAAAGCAAAATGGACTACGACGGCCTGCCGGGCTGTACGGCGGCCTCCCTGCTCAACGGCGGGGCCTCCAGTTGCCGGTTCGGCTGCCTGGGCCTGGGCGATTGCGCAGCCGCCTGCGGGTACGGGGCCATCCGGGTCTGCAATGGGGTGGCGGTCATAGACCGGGACAAGTGCGTGGCCTGCGGCCAATGCGTGCCGGCCTGCCCCAAGGGGCTCATCCGTATCGCGCCGGTTAAAAAAATGGCCGTGGTCCGTTGCTCCAGTTGCGACAAAGGCAAGGCCACCATGCAAAGCTGCCAGGTGGGCTGCATCGGCTGTATGAAGTGCCAGAAGACCTGTGAGGCGGGCGCCATCACCGTACAAAACGGCCTGGCCCAGGTAGACCCGGAGAAATGCACCGGCTGCGGTAAGTGCGCCGAAGCCTGCCCCCGGCATATTATTACCCTGGAGGGTTAACCCCCATGCCCCGCCACCATAAAAAGGGTGCCGGCCGAAAGCCATACGGCCCGCGCCCCACCCAAGGAGGGATCAGGAAGTGCCTGCCATATCGGAACAGGAACTGCGCAAACAGGTAGCGCAGGGGGATCTGGCCCGGCTGTACCTGCTGGCCGGCGAAGAAAAACTGCTGGTGCGCCGGGAGGCCCGGCGGCTGATGGAAAAAGCCGGGGGCGAGGGCGTCCAGGCATTCAACTGCCAGCAACTGGCCGGCGAAACGCCGGTAGACAGCATTGCCGACGCGGTGCTGGCCATGCCCTTTATGGCAGGGCACAAGTGCGTGGCCGTGGCGGACTTTAACCCAAACGACAAACCCGCGGCCGAACTGGCCAAACTCCATGAGCTGCTGGACGACCTGCCGGAAACCACCACGCTGGTGCTGTTTTACCCCACGCTGGATCTGGAGCAGCCCAAGGATCGGAAAGGGCAGGGGAAGGGGGCCAAAAAGGGGAAAAGCCCCTGGCAAAAGCTGCTGGACAAGGCGGAGAAAGTAGGCGCCGTGGTGCGCTTTGCCCGGCGGGAGGCCCCGGAACTCCGCCGCGGCCTGCTGGAGCGGGCCGGGCGGCAGGGCTGCGGTATGTCCCGGCAGGCCGCGGACCGGCTCCTCGAATATGTGGGCAAAGATATGCATATGCTGCGCAATGAGCTGGAAAAACTCTGCGCCTACACCCTGGGCCGGGGGGAAAAGGAGATCACCCCGGAAACGGTAGAGGCGCTGGTCCACAAAAGCCTGGAAACCACCGTGTTCGCCATGACAGACGCGGTGATCGAAGGCAAACCGGCGCAGGCATACAAGCTGCTGGCCCTGCTTTTTGAGCAAAAAGAGGACGAGGTGGGCATCCTTAGCACCATGCTGATCCCCTACATGGATATGTTCCGGGTGAAAATGGCCCTGGAAAGCGGTAAAACCCCCCAGGACATCAAG
>CANOFK010000004.1 GCA_947565265.1 uncultured Clostridia bacterium
CCCCACAACTACATTGACAGGCGAGGTATCATGTGTTATACTATACCATATATAGTGTATTTTTCCGCTTTCCTCAAGTTTACACCACAAGCGCAACCGACGACATCATCCCCACAAGCGCCCCGCCCACCACGCCAAAGGCAAGGGCAGCCTCCGCCTCACCCGGCAACCTCCCTGCCCCCACAGCTACATTGACAGGCGAGGTACCATGTGTTATACCGCACCATATATAGTGTATATCCCTACTCTCAGCAAGGCAATACCACAAGAAAGGATGTAACCGCAGGCAATGAAGATAGGTTTGGATGTGGGCTCCACCACCCTAAAATGCGTGGTATATGAGGGGAACGACCCCGTTTTTCAAGAGTACCAGCGCCATTACTCCCAAATAGCAGAAAAAGCCTCCGCCATGCTGGTCCAGGTGATGGAGAAGTTCCCCAACGAAAAGTCCGCCGGGCTGTGCATTTCCGGCTCTGCGGGCATGGGCCTGGCAGAAGACCTGGGCATCCCCTTTGTCCAGGAGGTTTTCGCCACCCGCATGGCGGTAAAGCGCTATCTCCCCGAAGCCGATGTAGTCATTGAACTGGGCGGCGAGGACGCCAAAATCCTCTTCCTTTCCGGCTCCATGGAGGTGCGCATGAACGGCTCTTGCGCAGGCGGTACCGGGGCTTTTATCGACCAAATGGCCACCCTTCTGGACATCACTCCCACCCAACTGGACGAGATCGCCGGGGAGAGCAGCCGCACCTACAGCATTGCCTCCCGCTGCGGGGTGTTCGCCAAATCAGACATCCAAGCCCTCCTAAACCAGGGGGCCCAAAAGGGTGATATTGCCGCCAGCATCCTAACCGCCGTGGTAAACCAGACCATTGCCGGGCTGGCCCAGGGCCGGGAGATCACCGGCCAGGTGGTGTATCTGGGCGGGCCCCTCACCTTCTTCCCCCAACTGCGCCGGGCCTTTGACAGCACCTTAGGGGTAGAGGGCATATGCCCGCACGGCTCCCTGTACTATGTAGCGGCCGGGGCCGCCCTCTCCGAGGGGGGCAAAACCTTCGACCTCCGGGAGATCACCAAAAAAATCCGGCAGTACAGCTCCAGCCATGCCTACCAGAGCAGCGAGGCCCTGTTTGCCAATCAGGCGGAATACCAGGCCTTTGTGGCCCGCCACCAAAAGGACAGCGTACCCACCAACGCCAAGCTTACCCGGGACGGCACCGCCTATATCGGCATAGACGCGGGCTCTACCACCGTCAAGGCCGTGGCCATCAACGCCAAGGGGGAGATCGCCGCCAGCCGCTACCTGCCCAATAACGGCAACCCCGTGCCTCTGGTGCGGGATTTCCTGCGGGATCTGTACGCCAGTTGTCCCGGCATCCGCATCCGGGGGGCCGCCTCCACCGGCTATGGGGAGGAGATCATCAAAAACGCTTTCCGGCTGGACTTTGGCCTGGTGGAAACCATGGCCCATTTTACTGCCGCCAAGCGTTTCCTGCCAGAGGTGGACTTTATTATTGATATCGGCGGCCAGGACATCAAGTGTTTCAAAATCAAGAACGGCGCCATTGACAACATCTTCCTCAACGAAGCCTGTTCCTCCGGCTGCGGCTCCTTTTTACAGACCTTTGCCGGGGCTCTTGGCTATAATATGGCCGATTTCGCCAGCCAGGGCCTGTTTGCCGAAAGCCCGGTAGACTTGGGTTCCCGGTGCACGGTGTTCATGAATTCCTCCGTCAAGCAGGCCCAAAAGGACGGGGCCAGCCTGGGGAATATCTCCGCGGGCCTCTCCATGAGCGTGGTGAAAAACGCCCTGTACAAGGTCATCCGCGTTACCGACGCCAAAAGCCTGGGCAGGCATATCGTGGTGCAGGGGGGCACCTTTTTAAACGACGCGGTATTGCGGGCCTTTGAGAAAGAGATCGGCCAAAACGTCACCCGCCCCTCTGTGGCCGGTCTGATGGGCGCCTACGGCGCGGCCCTCTACGCCATGGACCGCCAGCGGGACGCGGACGCAGGCAGCAAAATCCTGTCCCCGGAAGAGTTGGAGGCATTCAGCCATCAGGTCAAGGCCATCAACTGCAACGGCTGCCAAAACCACTGCCGCCTGACGGTAAATACCTTTGCCGGGGGCGCCCGTTACATTGCCGGCAACCGCTGCGACAAGCCCCTGCAAAAGCACAGCCCCACCGCCGCCTATAACCTGTATGACTACAAAAAGGAGTTGCTGGCCGCCTACCAGCCCTGTAAGGGGGCGCGGGGCACCATCGGCATACCCATGGGCCTGAACCTGTTCGAGTTATACCCCTTCTGGCACCGGTTTTTTACCAGCCTGGGCTTTGGGGTGGTGCGGTCACCGGCTTCTGACCGCCAGTTGTACCTAAATGGGCAGCATACCATCCCCTCAGACACGGTATGCTATCCGGCCAAGTTGATGCATGGGCATATCGAGGCCCTGCTGGATATGAAACCCGATGCCATCTTCTACCCCTGTATGAGTTATAACTTTGACGAAGGCAAGGGCGATAACCACTATAACTGCCCGGTAGTGGCCTATTACCCAGAGGTGCTGGACGCCAACGTATCGGCGCTGTCCGAAACCAAATTCATCTACGACTACGTAGGCCCCCACCGGCGGAAGGATTTCCCCCGGAAAATGGCCGCCATACTGGCGCGCTACTTCCCCGGCATCAGCGAAAAAGAGGTAAAAGCCGCCGCAGACGCAGCCTACCAGGAATATGCCGGTTATATGGAGAAAATCCGGCAAAAGGGCCGGGCATACATGGACTATGCCAAAACCCACGGCCTGCCGGTGGTGGTGCTGGCAGGCCGGCCCTACCACCTGGACCCGGAGATCAACCACGGCATTGACAAGCTGGTGTGCGAGTGTGGCGCGGTGGTGGTAACAGAGGATTCCGTTAGCGACCAGGTAGAAAAATTCTCCACAAAGGTGCTGAACCAGTGGACCTACCATGCCCGGCTGTACGCTGCCGCCAAATATGTGGTAGACAGCCAAGATCCCCGCGTCAACCTGGTGCAACTGGTCAGCTTTGGCTGTGGCGTAGACGCCATTACCGGCGATGAAGTGCGCTCCATTCTGGAGGAGGGCGGCCGCATCTACACCCAAATCAAAATTGATGAGATCACCAACCTGGGCGCCGTCCGCATCCGCCTGCGCAGCCTCTTCGCCGCTTTGGGGCTGGGGGAATAGCCCTTCTTGGCCGGCCTCCGGCGATATAGCGTTGGTTAGCTCCCCTTAAGGGGCCCACTATCGCATACCCGCTAAGCCTCCTTGCACACGCGCATGAAAAAGGCCCCACCTGCGCCATTCTTTTCCAGGCCATAGATTTGACCCTATCCCCCTCATCCCCCGTACCACAAAAAATCAAACACAAAAAACAAAAAGAAAAATATAAAGACCGCCCCCCGACACGTCCACTCCCGCAAGCATTCGCGCCGGGCCACATAAAAGTCTTTGAAGATTCTTAAGGAACTTTCTACAGAAAGTTCCTTAAGCCGCCGGAGGCAGCCCAAACCGGAGGCCGCCCAAACCGGAAACAGCCCCGAAAAGACCCAGCCCAAAAACAGAAAGGAAAGCATATGGCCGACAATGAGAGCCGGGTAGAATTTACCCGGGAAATGAAGAAAGACTACACCATCTTGACGCCCAACATGGCGCCCATCCATTTTGAACTGATCAAGAACGTGTTCAACAGCTATGGGTACCACCTGGACTTGCTGCAAACCACCGGCAGGGAGATTGTGGACGAGGGCCTAAAGTACGTCCACAACGACACCTGCTACCCGGCGCTGCTGTCTATCGGGCAGCTCATGCACGCCCTGCACAGCGGCAAGTACGACCTGCACAAGGTCGCGCTGATCATGACCCAAACCGGCGGCGGGTGCCGGGCCAGCAACTACATCCACCTGCTGCGCAAAGCCCTGAAAAAGGACGGGCTGGACTACATACCCGTTATTTCCCTGAACCTCTCCGGCCTGGAGAGCAACAGCGGATTTAAGGTTACGCTGCCCATTTTGCGCCGGGCCATTGCCGCCCTGACCTACGGCGACCTGCTGATGCTGCTGAAAAACCAAACCAAGCCCTATGAACTTATCCCCGGCGAGAGCGACCGGCTGGTAGAAGAGTGGATCCAAACCCTGACCGGCCTGTTTGAGCAGGGCAAAGCCTTTACCCAGCGGGAGGTGCGGGCGCATTTTGACCAGATCACCCAAAGCTTTGCGGAGATAAAAATCGAGAAAACGGAGAAACTAAAGGTAGGCGTAGTGGGGGAAATCTACGTGAAGTACTCTGCGCTGGCCAATAACGGGCTGGAGGACTTCCTATTCCGCCAGGGCTGCGAGGTAATGGTGCCGGGCATTATGGGTTTTATGATCTTTAAGGTTGATAACCGCCTGGAGGACATTGCCCTGTACGGCGGCAGCGAGGCCAAAAAACAGCTATGCACCATGCTGAAGTGGTATTTCACCAAGTTTGAGTCCGACCTGATTGGTTCCGTGAAAAAGCACCCCCAGTTTACGGCCCCTACCCCCTACGCCCATTTAAAAGAGCTGGCCGGGGAGGTTATCGGCCACGGGTGCAAAATGGGCGAGGGCTGGCTTTTGACCGCGGAGATGATGGAACTCATTGAGAACGGCTACGAGAACGTAGTGTGCACCCAGCCCTTTGGCTGCCTGCCCAACCATATTGTAGGCAAAGGGATGATCCGCAAAGTAAAAAACGTGTACCCGCAGGCCAATATCGTCCCCATTGACTATGACCCCAGCGCTACGCAGGTCAACCAGGAAAACCGCATCAAACTGATGCTTTCTGTGGCTACGTAAGGCCGTTTCACGTAGCGGACGGCACAACCCCCGCCAGAGGGCGCGGGCATGATAAGGGAAAGGAGCGCTTGTCGTGAAAAGAATATTTCTGCTGCTGGTCCCTTTCCTGCTGTTTATGGAACTGCCCAGTTGTTCGTTTACCGGGCTCTCCGCCCAAAACCTGATGTCCCCCCCCAAGTCCAACGCCGACCAGCAGGCAATTTACCGGCTGATGCAGGGGTCACAGACAGACGTTACCTTTATCTACCCCAGAAACGGCGAGTACCGCTCCGCTATTATTATGCGGGACTTTACCGGCGACGGCATAGAGGATGCCATTGGGTTCCATGCTGTAGAGGACAGTGGTGTGGAGGTGCAGTTTTTGCGCAAAGAGGGCCAGGAATGGACAACCGCCGCGGCTTTTACCAATATTGCCACCCAGGTAGACCGGGTCTGCTTTGGGGCTACGCCGGAGGGCCGGGACGCTGTGTTCATCGGCTGGGGGAGCACTGCCGGCGCCACCGGGCGCACGGCCTCGGTAAACGCCTACCTGTATGACGGCAACGGCATGGTAGACGAATACCCCCTGGGTGTTTACGGTGAACTGGCTGTCACCGACTTTGACGGGGATGGGGTCAACGAGCTGTTTACCATCGACAAATTTGTGCCCCCTGAGGAAGAGGGCGCCGAGCCCACCCCTGCCCGGGCCAAGCTGTTTACCTTTGACCAGGCGGGGCGGCCCCAGGAGGCTGCTGGCGTAGACGCCAACAATGATATTTCCAACTACTCCGCCATGACCTTTGGCGCGCTGAACGCCACGACCAAGGGGGTGGTGGTGGACGGCTCTACCGCTGACGGTAGCATGAGCACCCAGGTCTTTCTTTTCGACGGGGAGAGGCTGGTCAACTACCCCACCGGCGTAAATGGGGAGGGCTATGAAAATGAGTACGCCCGGCCCTCTACCACCCAATTTGCCGCCAGGGACATCAACGGGGACGGCTACATTGAGATACCTGCCGTTACCCGCCTGCCGGGTATTTCGGAGGATGTGGCGCTGGACTCCACCAGCTATATGGTAGAGTGGAAGGCCCTGACCCCCCAAGGGGAGAGCCGCCTGGTACTGCGGGCCCTGATGAACCCCCGGGAGAATTACTGGTTCCACTTGCCGTACAAGCTGCTGGGCCGGGTGTGTGCCACCAATGATGTGGAGCGCCGCACCGTAACCTACACCGAGGTCATCACAGGGGAGGACGGCAGCCAGTTGCTGGGGGGCAAGCTGTTCTCCATACGGGTGTTTACCCAAACAGCCTGGGAGAGCCGTGGGGAGTTCAGCGGCTACACCATGCTGGCCGCCGAAAATGACTCGGTATACGGCATACAGATCACCACCAAAAACGAGCAAGACCGGCTGTGTGCGGAGGAGATTGCCAGGGACTTTAAGCTGTTGACGGAGTAAAACCATCAAAAAGGAGGCCATTGCCGTGAAACGGGTACTGGTTGCGGAGGACGAGCAGAATATCAGGGAATTTGTGGTGATCAACCTGCAACGGGCCGGGTATGAGATACTGGAGGCCGAAAGCGGCGACCAGGCCCTGGAGCTGTACGAACGGGGAGGCGGGCAGTTTGACGTGGTAATTTTGGACATTATGATGCCCGGCGCCCACGACGGCCTGGCCGTGTGCCGGGAACTGCGGGGCCGCAACCCCTCGTTGGGCATTATTTTGCTGACTGCCAAGACCCAGGAGATGGACAAGGTAAGCGGCCTGATGATGGGCGCAGACGACTATGTGACCAAGCCCTTCTCCCCCTCTGAACTGGTGGCAAGGGTGGACGCGGTGTACCGGCGGGTGGCCCTGGCTGCCGAGCAAAACCAAGCAGTACGGCGGGACGAGGTACGGTCCGGGGTATTCTCCCTGAACCTGCGGGACCGCTCCTTCAGCAAGGACGGCAAGGCCATTGAACTGACCCAGGTGGAATTCCAGATTATGGAGTACTTTTTAGAGAATCCGGGCCTGGCCCTGGCCCGGGGGGACATCCTGCGGCACGTGTGGGGGCCCAGCTATGTGGGGGAAGAAAAGATTGTGGACGTGAACATCCGGCGGCTGCGGATGAAGGTGGAGGATGAGCCCTCTAACCCCCAGCACATTACCACCGTATGGGGGCTTGGCTACCGCTGGAAGGCGTAGGCTTTGGACCTACAAGGCGTGCTTTTTTTAACACGGAAACTTTCCTATGTACCCGGCTGGGTAGCCTTTGTGCCCATGGCCCGTGCAGGCTGTCCCCGGTACACGTTTCTCCCACTTTGCCTAAAGGAGGCCGGCTATGTTTACCCGCAGCATCCCCCGCCGCTGGTTTGTCAACACCATTGGCGCGGTGTTCGTCATTTTGGTAGTCTTTGTTTCCACCCTCTCCGTGATGGTGCAAAGTTCCACCTACAACGGCATCGAACTGGCCCTTACCGGCCGTATGGACGAATTGCTCAACTGGCTTTCCGGCAGTTCGCGGGGCTATAAGACCTCCGAGTTCGCGGCCATTACACGGGACTATGTTGAAAACTACTTTCAAGATAAGTCGAAAATGGAGATCATGGGCCTCTCAAAGGATGGGCGGGTCTTTATCACCTCCACCGGGTTTGAGCCGGACCGGGAACAACCTATGCCCGACTACAGCATGGCCCTCACCAGCCCCGATTCCTCCGGCAAATGGGTGGGGGAGTTGAACACCGGCGAAAAAGTGATGGCCATCACCCGCGCCGTGCGGGACGAAAACGGTATCCTCATTGGGTGCATCCGCTATATGGTATCCATGGAGCGGGCCGACCAGCAGACCCAGATGGTGATCGTGATCCTGATCGTGGCCGGGCTATTTATTATGCTGCTGCTTACCTTCTCCGGTATGTACTTTATCCGCTCTATTTTGGTGCCCGTGCGCCAGGTCAGCCAGACTGCCCGGCAGATCGCCCAGGGGGACTTTGACGTGCGCATCAAAAAAGCCCGCAACGACGAGATCGGCCAGTTATGCGACACCATCAACGATATGGCCGGGGAACTGGGGGCCGCGGACCGCATGAAAAATGAGTTCATCTCCTCTGTTTCCCATGAACTGCGCACCCCCCTTACCGCCATTAAGGGTTGGGCCGAAACCCTGCGGGACGGGGCGGACAAAGCCACGGAGGAGAAGGGTATGTCCGTGATCATCCGGGAGTCGGAGCGGCTTTCTGGGCTGGTGGAGGAACTGCTGGATTTCTCCCGCCTGCAAAACGGGCGGATGCAACTGGTCAGCGAGCGGATGGACATCCTGGCAGAACTGGACGAGGCCGTGTACCTATTTACCGAGCGGGCCCGTACCGAGGGCAAGGAGCTGATCTATCAGGAAAATATCTCCCTGGCCCCGGTGTATGGCGACCGCAACCGGCTGCGGCAGGTATTTGTCAACATAATCGACAATGCCCTAAAGTATACCAACGCCGGCGGCTCGGTTACGGTTTCCTCCCTGCTGGAGGAGGAACAGGTGCGGGTGATGGTGCAGGACACCGGCTGCGGCATCCCGGCGGAGCATCTGCCCAACGTTAAAAAGAAGTTTTATAAGGCCAACCAGTTGGTACGGGGCTCTGGCATTGGCCTGGCCGTGGCAGACGAGATCATCGCCATGCATAACGGCTTGCTGGAACTGGAGAGCCGCGTGGGCAAAGGCACCAAAGTCACCATCACGATCCCGCTGTGCAAGGCTTAGCGCCCCTTCCCTATTTTCTGGTTTATCCCCATAACAAAGGAGTTGTCCTATGGCTAAAAAAATTACCACGATCGGCGGCCAGGCCCTTATGGAGGGCATTATGATGGTAGGGCCCAAACGGGTCACTGCCGCTTTTTGCGACGAGCAGGGCCGCATCACCACCGAGGACATTGTGTCCGAACGCCTGACCAAGAAATACCCCATTTTGGGTAAGCCCTTTATCCGGGGCGTCTTTGCCATGATCGACACTTTCCGGCTGGGCTACAAGGCCCTCTCCCTTTCCGCCGATAAGATCACGGGCGGAGAAGAGGAGGAGCTTACCGGCCTGGATAAATGGCTGGACGACCATCTGGGCAGCAAAGTTACCGGGGTTATTATGGCCATTGGCTCGGTGCTGGGGGTGGCCTTGGCCATCGGGCTGTTTTTTATGCTGCCCACCTTCCTCTTCAACCTGTTGCAGGGCCTTACCGGCGATATCTCCGGCTGGCGTTCGGTATTTGAAGGGGTACTGCGCATCGCTATTTTTGTAGGGTACATCCTGCTGATCTCTTTGATGCCGGACATCCGGCGAGTGTTCCAGTACCATGGGGCTGAACATAAGACCATCTTCTGCTACGAGGCCGATTTACCCCTTACGGTGGAGAATGTCCGGGCACAAGGGCGTTTCCACCCCCGCTGCGGCACCAGCTTTATGGCCCTTATGCTGCTGCTGGGGATCATCGTGGGCTTTTTTATCCCCTTCTCCAACCCGGTGCTGCGCACGGTGGTCAAGCTGCTGTGCATCCCGGTCATCGTAAACATCGGGTATGAGGTGCAGAAGTTCTGCGCCCGCCATGACAGCGCTTTTTCCCGCATTATAACCGCCCCCGGGCTGTGGATGCAACGCATTACCGTCAGGGAGCCGGACAGCCGGATGATCGAGGCGGCCATTGCCGCTATGGAGGCGGTCATCCCTGAAAACGGCGAGGATCTGGTACAATGACGTACCAGGCGCTGTACAGGGAGGCACGGGCCCGCCTGGCAGAGGCCGGTATAGATTCCCCCGGCTTTGACGCGTCCGTGCTGGCAGAGAAGTTTTTGGGCGCCGGCTGGCCCGCTCTGTCCCTTAAGGGCGAGGAGCCCGTATCCGCCCCGGCAGAGGGGGCCTTCCGGCAGGCCGTGGCCCAGCGGGCAGCCCGCCGGCCCCTACAGTACATTGTGGGGGAGTGGCCCTTTATGTCCCTGACGCTGGCCGTGGGCGAGGGGGTGCTCATCCCACGGGAGGACACTGCCGTAGTGGTCGAGGCCTTAGCCGCCCAGTTGGCGGATGTACGAGCCCCGCAAGGGCTGGATCTATGCAGTGGCACCGGGGCTGCCGGGCTGGGGCTTTGTTCCCTGGTGCCTGCGGCAGGGGCCTGTGTAGAGGTGTCTGATACTGCCTTGGGCTATTTGCGGGAAAACCTGGCCCGTTACCCCCAGTATGCCCTAAAGGCTGTGCAGGCTGATGTATTGGCCCCAGAAACCCCTGCCCTATTTGCCGGGGGGCTGGATTTTTTGCTGGCAAACCCCCCTTATATTGCCGCGGATGAACTGCCCAGCCTACAGCCTGAGGTACAGCGGGAACCCGCCCTGGCGCTGGACGGGGGCAGGGACGGGTTGGTATTCTACCGGGCTATGGCGAAAAACTGGCTGGCCCTGCTGCGGCCCGGTGGGGTACTGGCCGTAGAGATTGGCGACACCCAGGCCGGGGCGGTTTGCGGGATCTTCCGGGCCGCAGGGATGGACAGGCTATCGGTATACAAGGATCTGGCCGGACTGGACCGGGCCGTGCTCTGTACAAAGCCATAAAGGTGCAAAAAGCGTCCGCATAACCTGCGGGCGCTTTTCCTTGTCATAAACTGGCGTACCGGGGGGCAGACTGCCTCAATCCCAATCCTCTTCCTCTTTCATGCCGTGGCGGATCTGCTCATAGCTATAGCCCAGCCGCTGTAGGCCGTTGATGGCCCGGCGGCGCTGCTTTTCGTCCTCCCGCCAGCCGGGGTACTTCCGCTCCAGCACCTGGCGGAGGTTCTCCTCCTGCAACTCGCCCGCATATTCCGCCAATAGCTGGTCAATCAGCTCGCTGTCAATCCCCTTAAGCCGCAACTCCTGCCGTACCCGGTAGGGGCCGTATTTTTTACGGGTAAACAACTCCTTGGCCCGGCGGCGGGCATAGTTTTCGTCATCGACCAGGCCCAGTTCTTCCATCCGCTGGGCCGCTGCCTGGGCAGCCTCTACAGAGGCCGCTGTGCGGGCGATCTTCTCCGTCAACTCTTTTTTGGAATGATCCCTGTGCTCCAGCAGGTACAGGGCCTTTTCATTGGCCCGGCGGGCATCAGAGGCTAAAATCAACGCATGAAGTTCCTCGTCCGTCAGCGTATCTCCGGGCCGCAGGCCAGCCTGTAGGTAGGTTTCCGTGTCCACCTTCACGGCAGGCTCGCCGTCTATGTATAGCTGCGTCAGCCGGTGGCGGCGGGGTTCGGCGGCAGTCAGTTCCATCATTCGTCATCCACCGTGATGTCCAGGTTTAACTGGTCGCTGGGAACAGGCCGAGAGGCTTTGGCAGGGGCAGCGGGCTCCTCCGTAGCGGTTTCCTCTGCCGGGGCCGCTGCGGGTTTGGCGCCCGGCTTGGCGAACAGCTTGTCTACATTGGCCCGCACCTGGGCCTCTATCTCCTTGGCGGTTTCCGGGTTGGCGGTAAGGAAGTCCTTCACCTTCTCGCGGCCCTGGCCAATGCGCTGGCCATTGTAGGAGAACCAGGAACCGCTTTTCTGGATCACTTCCAACTGGACGGAGATGTCGATCAGCTCACCCATGCGGGAGATGCCCTGGCCGTAAAGCACGTCAAATTCTGCGGTGCGGAAGGGCGGGGCCACCTTGTTCTTTACCACCTTGGCCTTTGTGTGGGCGCCAATGACCTCTGTCCCGCTTTTTATCACTTCCCCTTTGCGCACGTCAATGCGCACAGAGGCATAGTATTTCAGGGCCCGGCCGCCGGTGGTCACCTCAGGGCTGCCGTACATAACGCCCACCTTCTCCCGTAGCTGGTTGATAAAGATGGCCACGCAGTTGGACTTGGAGATCGCCCCGGCCAGTTTCCGGGTGGCCTGGCTCATCAACCGGGCCTGCAAGCCCACGTGCGAGTCTCCCATATCCCCTTCTATCTCCGCCCTGGGCACCAGCGCCGCTACGGAGTCGATGACGATCACATCAATGGCGTTGGAACGCACCAACGCCTCGGTGATCTCCAAGGCCTGCTCGCCGGTATCCGGCTGGGAAACCAGCAGGCTTTCCACATCCACCCCCAGGTTCCCGGCATAGATCGGGTCCAGGGCGTGTTCTACGTCAATAAAAGCCGCGTTGCCCCCCAGTTTCTGCCCTTCTGCCACACAGTGCAGGGCCAGCGTGGTCTTACCGGAGGATTCGGGTCCGTATATCTCCACAATACGGCCCCTGGGCAGGCCGCCGATACCCAGCGCCATATCCAGCGAAAGGGAGCCGGTAGGGATGGACTCCACGTTTAAATAGGAGTTCTGGCCCAGCCGCATGACCGCGCCCTCGCCAAACTGTTTCTTTATCTGAGAAAGCGCGGTGTCCAAGGCCTTCAGACGATCCGCGCTTTTTGTGATATCCGCCCTGGTAGAAATGGGGGCTTGTTTCTTTTCGGCCATTCTAACATCCTCCTTATGCTGCCTGCTGCTTACGCAATATCTTGTATAAGATAATTATACAGGAAATCACCGGGAAAAGCAATAGCATGGGGAAAATATCATGGGCCTGGGCAGCCTTGCCCAGGCCCATGCGCCTTATTCTTCCCCAACAGCTTTGGCCATAAGCCTAGCCACTTCCCCTTCGGTAGCAAGCCCCAGGGCCTGGACGGCCAGTTGTTTGGTTTCCGCCCGGCTCCACCGGGAGATAGCGCCCCGCACCTGTACCACCATTGCCGCCGACACACTAAAACTGCTGACCCCAAAGGCCATCAGCAAGGGGATAAGCCGGGGGTCTGCGGCGGCCTCCCCACAGATGCTTACAGGTATACCGGCCCCGGCGCCGCAGCGGATAATGTGCCGTAGGCACCACAGCACCGCCGGTTGCAAGGCCGAATGCAGGCCTGCCACCCGAGGGTTGCCCCGGTCACAAGCCATTAAGTAGCCGGTCAGGTCATTGGTGCCGATGCTGAAAAAGTCTGCTACTGCCGCCAGATGTGCGGCCATAACCGCAGCGGCGGGGGTTTCGATCATGACCCCCAAAGGTAGGCTTTCCGCATGGGGCACCCCTTGTGCCTCCAGTTGCGCTGCGGCCTCGGCCAACAGGCTGCGGCTGGCCAGCACCTCTTCTACCGTTGTAACCATGGGCAAAAGGATCCGCAAATCCTGCCCTTCTCCGGCCCGCAGCAGGGCCCGTAGCTGGGTGAGGAATACCTCCCGGTGGCCAAGACACCAGCGGATGCCCCGTGTCCCCAAAAAGGGGTTGTCTTCCTCGTACTGCTCCAGGCAGGGAACCCGCTTATCTCCGCCAATGTCTAAAATGCGCACAACCACCGGCCGCCCCCCCGCACCCTGCACGGCCTGGGCATAGGCTGTATACTGCTCCTGTTCATCCGGCGGAACCTCCCGGTTCATAAAAAGGTATTCGGTGCGGAATAACCCGATACCCTCGGCTCCTGCCTCAACGGCCCTAGCCGCGCCACAGGGCATGGTGATGTTGGCATACAGGCTATAGGTTTCGCCGCTGGCTGCCTGGGTCTTTCTATCCCGGAAGTGCTCCATTTGCTGCCGCCTGGCAAGGAAAGCGTCACGCCGGCGGCTGTAATCCGCAATCACCCCGGCGGCCGGCGAGCAGATCACCTCGCCCAGGCTGCCATCCACAATGACCAGGCCTCCCCCGGCCAGGGCCTGCATAGCGCCGGCCACACCGCACACGGCCGGCACACCCAGCGCCCGGGCCAAAATGGCCGCATGGGACGTCTGCCCACCCCGCTCCGTAACAATCCCCACAATATGCTCCCGATCAATACCCGCCATTACAGAAGGGCTCAGTTCTTTTGTGACCAGGATGGTATCTTTCGGGATGCCGCATAGATCTGTGTCCTCCACCCCCAACAGCACGCACAGCAGGGCATGGCGCATATCCCGGATATCCGCAGCGCGCAGCCTGGTCAATTCGTCGTGGGATTCCGAAAAAGTTTCTATGTAGCGGTCGCAGGTAGTTTGCAGGGCAGTTTCGGCACAAATCCCGTTCCCAATCATACCGGCCAACTCCTCTTGCAAGCCAGGGTCGCTGATCATTTCGATATGTGATTCCAAAATATGCGCGCCTTCACACCCGGCCGACCGGTGAAGCTGTTCTGCCTGCCGGGCCGTATTGCGGCAAAAGGTTCCTACGGCCTGTTTCAGCCGCTCCAATTCCGTGTTTGGGTCGATGGGGCGGCTGGGGTCAAAATACAGGCTCTGCTCCTGTAGCAACATAACCTGCCCCAGGCCTATGCCTTGAGAAACAGCAATACCTTGCAGCATGGGAGTCACCTCGCTCACATTGATAATGGCGTTCATGATGGGCTCCCAGGCTGCCATCCCGGCCGGGAGAGCAGCCTGGAAACAAGGGTTTGTGATATCTTACACGGTTGCATGATATATCATCTATTCTTATAGTCGGAATTTTTTTACAGAAAGTAAGGCTTTTTATGCAAAAGCGCGAATTAATTTGAGGAAAATGAAACCAGTTTTGTAACCGGGCGGAAGAGCCCTTGGCCTACCGCCCAGACACGCCCTTCCTCTGTAAGACCGGGCCCGGACGGGAGGCGGTTAGGCTGAAGAGGCAGGCCGCCGAAAGGGCAAAGTAGATGGTTACATTGGGCCGGCGCAGCACATTGCCGGAAATTTGGGCGGCCAGCACGGCCAGCAGGAAACTTATGCCCATTGCCCCCATTTCTATGGTGAGGAACCGGCATAGCCCCAGCCAAAGGCCTTTCAGCCACCGAAGGGGGCCGGCCTTGCCGCCTTCTGCGGCAGCCGCTTGCAGGCCGCTTTGCAGCTCGCCCCCCAGGGCCCGCAGCACGACAAACACAAATACCCCAAAAAATGCCAGATAGAGGGCAAAGCCGATATAGCCCGTGTTATAGAACACCGCCGGAAAATCATTTTCCAGGTCATAGATGGCATCACCGTACAGGAAGTCGCTGTACTCAAAGCCCAGGAAATGGGTGAGCACGTCTTTTTCCTGCCACACCAGCCGGGCAAAGTTCAGCTTGCGTTCCCGCGTATCAGACAGTACGCTGGACAGGTCTGGGTGGTGGTAAGCCTGCATAACATTATAGGCGCCAAAACGGGCGTTCAGGTTCTTGGTCATAAACCCATATACCCCGTCATCCGCGTAGATGCCCATCAGGGCCCGGCGCATTAGGGCAACCTGCTTTTCCTTGGGGGGGATGATTTCTATCTTTTCATCCAGCTTGCCGTCGTTGCGGATCATCCCCCGCACCTCGTCGCTGGCCCCGCTGTTTTCCAGGCTCTCTTCCAACATGGAGCCATAGATATCCTGGGAGTAGTCCGTCAACCTCGCCCGCTCCGCCATAGGCGATTGGCCCCGGAACACCACGGTCAGCGCCAGCAGCACCAGCAGGGGGAGTACGTATTTTAGCGACTGTTTTTTTAGTTGCACCAAGAACAAGAATATATATGCCCCACAAATGATAAATATGGAGTAAAAATTTAGTTTGGTGCCTGTTACGAACATCAGGCCCACGGCCAAAACCGCCCCCAACAGATACAGGGGGTATTTGCCGGCCTGGTACGCCCAGTAGATCAGCAAGGGCGCGGTAAGCACGATAATAGCGCTTTGCGCGCTGGGCGTGGCGAACCACCCAAGCACCCCTACCCGGATGCTCTCGTAGGTGTACACCCCGTGGCCCATCAGCCAGGGCAGGGCTGTAAACAGGATGATCTCCCCAAAGGCGATGGCCGTGCCCAGGGCAAAATACCGCCGTAAACTGGG
>CANOFK010000005.1 GCA_947565265.1 uncultured Clostridia bacterium
TACCTCTCCGGCAAGGGTGACACAAAGGCCCAGGCAGAGGAGATCATCCAGAAGATGAAAGACCAGGTGCCGGAACTGCTGGGTATCTGAGAAAAAACGGTAGAAGGAAAGGCTCTCCCCTAGGGGAGGGCCTTTTTGCATGGGTAGCGGGGGTCAAACAACCCGCCGGGGAAACCCGGCGGGCCATTGTTTTTAGTTTACCGCCTGATTTCCGGCGTATTGAAACGGTGGGCCAGGCCGGTCTGGAACCTGCCTGCAACCGTCATGGTTTCATCAGGCTGCCTGCCCTTCCGCCTGCGGCCAGACATAATCCGCCACAGGACTACAACCAGTGCCACAACCGCGGCAATGAACAAGATATTGTAGAAAACCTGACCGGACATACTTGCCGCCTCCTCTTTTTGAGGGTTGCGTGCCTAGCGGATCCGCCGCTGCATACTGTCAATCATGCTGGTGGCCTTAAAGTGGGCCATAAACTCCAACAGGCCGATGGCCTTGTCCTCGCCCTTCTTTTTGCGGCCAAAGGCCAGCCAAAACACCGCCAGGCATAGGGCGAAAATGCCCGTTAAAATCGGCGCGCCGCAGATAAAAGACCAAAAAAACTCATAAAACGGGCCTCCCTTGCCCGGTAGCTGTGGGGCGCCTACCGCATCCGCGTCCCGTTGTTGATGGAGTTGGCACCTTTAAAAAACGCCATCTGCTCCAAAATGCCAATGGCCTTGTCCTCGCCCCGCTTTTTATGGCCAAAAACCAACCACAGCACCACAAAGCCAAGGATCAACCCGGCAACCAAAATGGCCAATCCAACCATAAAATAGAAGGTGGTACCCATACCATTTGCCTCCTCTCCTGCCGCAACCGTGTGCCCTTACCCGTGCCGAAACCGCCCTTATCCCTGTGGACGCCCCAGGCTGGCCCGGAATAAACGCCCACTGCTGCTGAACTGGCCCATAGGAGAACGCCTCTTTCTATGAAAAATTTCGTCTTTCTATCTATATTATACCCGGGTGTTCCCCAAATGTCAATATGCAACGTGCACAAGGTTCAGGGGGATTTCCTGTACGCCTGCGCCCCCAGCAGGGGCCCCGCCACATAGCGGTTCAGTAGGGGTAAAACGGGGCCCGTGCAAAAGGCCATCAGCAGGGTGCCAATGCCAATGGCCGCCCCACAGGCAAAGCCTACGGCCACGCATACCACGTCCAGCCCCATGCGCCACCACCGGAAGGGTATGCGGGTGCGCTCCGGCACAATATAGCTGACACAGTCATAGGGGGCCATGCCCAGGCCGCAGGTCACATAAAAGGCGCACCCGATAAGCTGCATGGAAACCCCCAGCAGGGTCATGGCCACCCGGCTGGGAAGGCCCAGGGAGGCGGCATCCACCACTTGGCGCAGCAGGGCGCTGGTGATGTCAGCGGCATAGCCGACCAGAAACATATTCCCCAGGGTGCCCAGCCCCAGCTTAGAGCGGTCGGTCAGCACCACCACGGCCAGCAAGAGGATGTTGAAAATAGCCTGCCAGGTGCCAAAGCTCAGGTGCAGCCGGGCGGATACCCCCAGGTTCAGGGTGGAAAAGGGGTCGCTGCCCATAGCGGCCAGCATAAAAAAACCTACCCCCACGCCCATCATCGTAACAGCCAACAGCATGGCGGCAATCCGCCTGGGCAGGTGCTGCCCGGCAAAGCGGCGAAAAAAGGATGCCATCGGTTCAGCCCTCCGTTTCAAATAGGATGCCCAAGGTATTGGGCCCACAGTGGCTGGCAATGGTGCAACTGGCCTTGGTGGCGTGTATCTCGCCAAAGGGCATGGTTTCGCAGATGGTCTGGCGCACCAGCGCCTCCAGTTCCGGGCTGATGCTGGAATAGGTGATAAAAATGTGGTCCCGCTTGATGTTGGGGTATTGGGCCAGCTTATCTTTCACATAGCTTTTTAGCACTTTCCCCAGGGCCCCCCGGTACTTTTTGCCCACGTGCATACTGCCGTCAGAGTGGTCCACCTCTATGCAGGGCTTAAGGCCCAACAGGTTGGCACCTACGGCCGCCACGGTAGAGCACCGGCCGCCGGCCCGCATAAAGTCCAGGGTGTCCAAAATAAAGCTGGCATGGATATTATGCCGGTTGGCTTTTAATTTACCGGCAATCTCCCCGGCGGGCAGGCCGGCCTTTATCATCTCCCCGGCGTCAATCACCTGTAGGGCAATGCCTGTGGAAAGGCTAAAGCTGTCAATAGGGTACACCCGGCCGGGCGCGCCGCCTGCTGCCAGTTCCTGGGCGGCCAGTACGCAGTTTTGGTGGGCGCTGGAAATGGCCCCGCCCAGGTTCAGGTGGATTACGTCAAAGCCCTCCTGGACCCAGGCCGAAAAGTAGTCTACATACTCGCTTACATTGATGGCAGCCGTACGGGGCAAAGCCTTGTGGTCGTAATAGGCCGCAAAAATTTCTTTTACCGTAATGTCCACATTGTCCTGGTAGTCCTTTTCGTCCAGAATAATGTGGAAGGGATAGTAGCTGACCTGATACCGCTCCTTCAGCTCTTCCCCCAAATCGCAGGTGCTGTCCGCACTCAGGATGATTTTTTGCATGGGATTACTTCCTTCGTTTAAGTTGATGGGGCAGCCATAAAAGGCCGCCCCCGGTAGCCGGTTTCACCGTAGGGATATGTCCCAACCATGTGGGCCGTTGCCCCTCAAAAGGGGCGGTACAGGTTTACCGGCCCCAAAAACCACAAAAAGCAACACAAAAAACGGCGCCCTTCCCAACGAAAATTGCCATACCCCCTCGCGGGCCGGAAAGCATGGCCGCCATCTCCCCCAGCGCGCGCCGACGGGTTTCCCAAGGGGCCGCGCCCCTTTGGGCTGGCCCCTTGGGCCGTCTAATTCTTCAGGCTTTGCAGCGGGGCCGGGATTTTGCCACCACGGCGGATAAAAGCGGCGGGGGAGGCGGTGTTGACGGGCATGACCGGGCCCTGCCCCAACAGGCCGCCAAAGTCCAGTTCCTCGCCGGCCTGCTTGCCAATGGCGGGGATGACCCGCACGGCGGTGGTTTTGCTGTTGACCATGCCAATGGCAGCCTCGTCGGCGATGATGCCGGAGATGACTTCGGGGGTGGTATCGCCGGGGATGACGATCATATCCAGGCCCACCGAGCAGACGGCGGTCATGGCCTCCAGCTTGGAGAGGGTCAGGCAGCCGCTGCGGGCTGCGGCGATCATGCCGGCGTCCTCCGTCACCGGGATAAAAGCCCCGGAGAGCCCGCCCACGCTGGAGGAGGCCATAACGCCGCCCTTCTTTACGGCGTCATTCAGCAGGGCCAGGGCAGCGGTGGTACCGTGGGCCCCGCACTGCTCCAGGCCCATGCCCTCCAGTATGTAGGCCACGCTGTCGCCAATGGCCGGGGTAGGGGCCAAAGACAGGTCCACAATGCCAAAGGGCACGCTCAGCCGGCGGGAGGCCTCCTGCGCCACCAGTTGGCCCATGCGGGTGATTTTAAAAGCCGTGCGCTTGATCAGTTCGGCAATCTCCGTCAGGCTGCGGCCCGCGCCGTCCTTCTCAATGGCGGCCCGCACCACCCCCGGCCCGGACACACCCACGTTGATCACGCAGTCGGGCTCGCCGGGCCCGTGGAAGGCCCCGGCCATAAAGGGGTTGTCCTCCGGCGCGTTGCAGAACACCACCAGCTTGGCCGCGCCAATGCACTCCCGGTCCGCCGTAAGCTGGGCGGCCTTTTGCACAATCTTTCCCATTTTGCCGACAGCGTCCATGTTGATGCCGGCCTTTGTGCTGCCAATGTTTACGGAGGAGCAGACCAGCTCCGTTTCACTGAGGGCCTGGGGGATGCTCTCGATCAGGGCGTAATCGCCGGGGCCAAAGCCCTTTTGCACCAAAGCCGAGTATCCGCCGATAAAGTTTACCCCCACCGTATGGGCAGCCCGGTCCAGGGCCTTGGCAAAGCGCAGGGGCGAGGCGGCCTGGCAGGCCCCGGCCACCATGGCAATGGGCGTTACGGAGATGCGCTTGTTGATAATGGGGATGCCGTACTGCCGGCTGATGTCCTCCCCGGTTTTCACCAGGTCCTGGGCGTAGCGGCAAATCTTGTCGTACACCCGGTTGGCGGCAGCATCGGGGTCAGGGCCGGCGCAGTCCAGCAGGGAAATGCCCATGGTGATGGTGCGCACGTCCAGGTTTTCGTTGTCGATCATATTGATCGTTTCCAGAATCTCGTTGGTATTCAAGTCAGACTTCCCCCTTTGGGTCATTTTCCGGCGGGCCGGGGCCTATCCATCGCGGCCCGGCCCGGCGCCCGCCGTTATCCTGTAGTTCTGCCGGCAAGGCCGCTGCCCGGTAGCCGCGGCGCCAAACCGGGCGTTGGCAGGCAAGCCTTTGGGCAGGGCCTTGCTGCGTTTCATAAAGCCGGCTTAGATGCGGTGCATAGAGTTGAAGATATCCTCGTGCATCACATGGATTTTCAACCCCAGTTCCTGCCCCAGGGCGTCCATCCGTCCGGAAAGGGCCGCTACGTCCACCGCGTGGCCCATGTCTACCAGCATAACCATGACGAACAGGTCCTGCAAGATGGACTGGGTCACTTCCAGCACATTCACGCCGCTTTGGGCGCAAATGTCTGAAACCTTGGCCAGTATGCCGACCATATCCTTGCCTATAACGGTTATAACCGCTTTTTGTGATGTTTCCATTTCCTTTCCTTCCTTTCCCTTTTCTGAGGATACTACCATTATGGGGCAGAATGGCGCGGCTGTCAAGAGGGAAAATGGCCGTCCCTTGCGGTTGTAGGGCACAGGGCCTGGCCAAACCGGGCGGTATGCCCTGCCGCCTGCAAAACCCTGCGATATTTTTTGACGATGCCGGCTTTTTGTGGTATAATACCAGCCAGAAGGGCTATTACCCCTGGAACCGGCAGCAGGAGCGTAACCGCCCCTGTCCTTGGGGCAGCGGGATAGCAATCGTGCTCCAAACCGTCATGTGCACAGGCAATAGTAGGGGAAAGCCAGGAGGGGACAGGCTGCTCCCGCTGCCAATACCCCATGTTCCCCCACGGAGGGCTTTATATATGCCTAAAAAGAAAAAAGTGAAACTGACCAAAGAAGAACGCGCCCAGCGCCGTACGGAGGACATCCGAAAGGCCAGGGCAGAAGTAAAGGCCCACCCGGTACTGTTTACCGTTTACGTCGTACTGCGGGTGCTGGTGGTGGCCGTGTTGATTTTGCAGTTGTTTAACCGGGAGTACTACGATGTATTCCTCTGCGCCCTTACCTTGACCCTTTTCCTGATCCCCAGCTTTGTGGAACGCCGGCTGCATATCGACGTGCCCAATACCCTGGAGGTTCTCATCCTGCTGTTCATCTTTTCCGCGGAAATACTGGGGGAGATCCAGGAATACTACCTGATCTTCCCTTTCTGGGACACCATGCTCCACACCATCAACGGGTTCCTCATGGCGGCCATCGGCATTGCCATGGTGGATATCCTCAACCGCTCCCGGCGGTTTAAGGTACGCCTGTCGCCGGTGTTTGTGGCGGTGGTCGCCTTCTGCTTTTCCATGACCATCGGCGTGCTGTGGGAGTTCTTTGAGTACGGCATGGACACCTTCTTTAATATGGATATGCAAAAGGATACCTGGGTCAGCGTAGTAAACACCGTCAGCCTGAACCCGGAGGGGAAAAATTCCCCGGTAAGCATCCCCATTGAGAGCGTGGTGGTCAACGGCCAGGAATGGCCGGGGTACCTGGACATCGGCATACACGACACCATGAAGGACCTGTTCGTGAACTTCATCGGCGCGGTGGTGTTCTCCCTGATCGGTATGATCTACATTATGGGCCGGGGCCGGGGGAACTTTGCCCCACGCTTTATCCCCCGGCTAAAGGAAAACGAGTTGCCCGCGCCGGAAAACAAGGGGAAATCGGAGGAACGCCTCGGTTTGCTGGAGCCTATCCCCCTGGAGGGCCCCGAAACCCAGGCTGGCCCGGAGTTAATAGACCTGTACACCAAGGACGGCAAGTTTACCGGCCAGACTATAGAGCGCGGCGGGGATAAGGGCAGCAGCTTTACGTTAGGCGTCCATGTGTTTATTTATGACGGTAAGGGGCGGTTCCTGCTGCAAAAACGGGCGGCGGGCAAAAAGTTCCGGCCCGGCCAGTGGGAGGTGACCATGGGCCATGTGCTGGCCGGCGAAACACCCATGGAGTGCGCCCTGCGGGAGGTCAAAGAGGAATTGGGCGTACAGTTGCCTGCGGAGGACTTTGTAAAACTGTACCGCTGGGTAGATTGGGAGAACCGGATGCACACGGACCTTTTCTTTGCCCGGGCGGAGTTGGACGAAAGCACCCTCACCCTGCAAAAGGAAGAGGTCATGGGCGTGCAGTGGGTGACAAAGGCAGAGATGCTGGGTTTCATCCACGGCATAGATTACCGGCCGGCGCGCTATAAGGAGATCACCGCCGAGTATGTGGAGAACTGTGTGGAGGAAACACAGGAACCCCAAGCAGAAGAGGAACCGTAAAACAGGAAAGCTTAAGGCCACCTCTTTCGGAGGATGGTGAACCCCAGGCAACCCCGTTAAGTTTGGAGCGCCTGGGGATAAGCAAAACAGGGCCCACGCCGGCCCAAAACCAAAGGAGGAACCACCATGCAAACCATTGTGCAAACCAAACAGGGGGCCGTAGAGGGCGTCCTGTCCCAGGACGGGCAGACCGCGATCTTTAAAGGCGTCCCCTATGCCGCGCCCCCGGTGGGCGAACTGCGTTTCCGCCGGCCCCAGGCCCACGCCCCCTGGGAGGGGGTGCGTGCCTGCAAGGCATTCGGCCCCAGTTGTATGCAGGCCGATCTGGGCGCGGGGGGCTTTTACGCAAAGGAGTTTTACGACGTACCCCTGCCGCCCCTTTCGGAGGACTGCCTTTACCTGAACATCTGGACGCCGCGGGACGCTACGCCGGACAGCGGCCTGCCGGTACTGTTCTGGATCCACGGCGGGGCCTTTATGCATGGCTCCGGCAGCGAGAAAGAGTTTGACGGCGAGGGATTTGCCCACAAGGGCGTCATCCTTGTCACCATCAACTACCGGGTCAATGCTTTCGGCTTTTTTGCCCACCCGGAGCTGGAGGAGGAAAACGAGCAGGGCGTTTCCGGCAATTACGGCATCCTGGATCAGATCTTCGCCCTAGGCTGGGTGCGGGAGAACATCGGCAGTTTTGGCGGCGACCCGGAAAAGATCACGATTTTCGGCCAGTCGGCAGGCTGCATGAGCGTGCAAACCATCGTGTCCTCCCCCCTTTCCCAAGGCATGATGCGGGCGGCTATCCTGCAAAGCGGCGGGGGTATAAGGGCGCTGCATAAAACGCCCTCCAAAGAGCAGGCATGGGAGCAGGGGAAAAAGCTGATGGACTACCTGCATATAGATACCATAGAGGCCCTGCGCCAAGTACCGGCGGGTCAACTGCGGGAGGGCGCCTACGCCACCGGCGGCCAGCAGTTGGGGTGGACGCCCCATGTGGACGGCTGGATGCTGCAAGGGGACGTAGACCAGTTGGCCGAGAGCGGGGCCATCCATGACATTGTGTACATGATCGGCTCGTTGGGGGACGATATTGGCGGGCAGACCACCCTACAGGAAGCCGGGGCCCGGTGGTGCGAAAACCTACTGAAACTGGGCCGGGCGCCTGGCTACCACTATTTGTTTGACCGCAAGCTGCCCGGAGATGACGCAGGGGCCTTCCATTCCGGGGAACTATGGTATGTGTTTGAAACCCAGGACCGCTGCTGGCGGCCTTGGGAGGAACATGACCGGGAATTGGCCAGGGAACTTTCCGGCTACTGGGCCAACTTTGCCAAAAACTTAGACCCCAACGGGGAGGGCCTGCCCCAGTGGCCGGCCTTTACCCCGGCGCATCGCGAAACAAAAGTGTGGCAATAACAGGCACTTGACCCAATCAAAAAACAGGAGGGCGCCGGCGGCCAATCAAGCCGGCACCCTCCTGTTTTGCGGTCAATCCCCCTTCTCAAAGGAGAGGGAACCGTCCGGGTGGATGTATAGGTAAAGGACCTCCTGCCCGTCCACGGGAAGATAGCTGCCCGGGCGGGCGTCCCGGAAAATCTCCTCCCAACCGGCCTGGTCCGGGTCCAACAGGACGGTAAGCCCCGCCGGCAGTTGCAAGTCTTTTTGCCCGGTAATGCGCAGGTCATATGCGCCGGTACCGGCGGCAGAGGTTTCAACCGCCACCCACAGGCCGTTGGCCCGGAACAGCACCTGGCCCGTATCCGCCAGAAAATGTGCCGGCAGGGTAGGCAGGGCTTGCCACCGCTGGCCGGACGCCACATACCGGATGGGGACGCCGGGCTTTTGCAGGTCTTTGCCCGCGTAAGCCCCCTGGGGCAGCAAAAGCGTTTCTACCGGGACAGAGCCCAGCAGGGAAACGGCCATCTCCCGTGCGTAAAGGTCCTGCTGGGGCAAAAAGGCCGTGTACAGGGTGGCGATGTTGTGATCCCGTAGCACCCGCCGGGCAACGCCGCTGTTAAACCCGCCCAGGGACAAAGCAGCCGCGCGGCCGTCCTGCAAAACCAGGACGCAGAGGGAACTGCCTTCGCCGGTAACAGCCAGGGTGATGGTTTCGCGGGAGAGGGCCAGTGTAGAACTGGCCCCTATGCCTGCCAAAAGCAGGAGCGTAAGGGCTGTGGCCAGCATGACTTTGTATTTGACACGGTACAAAAGCAGCACAAGCAGGCATAAAAGGCAGACGCCCAGCGTAATGGGCCAAATGCTGTGGCGAAAGGAGAAATAGCCGCCGGGAATGGAAGCCAGCTTGTCCGCCATGCCCATAGCCAGCCGGGCCAGCCACCCGGCACAAAAGGCAAAGGGCCTTGCCAAAGACTGGGTGAGGGGGAAGGGCGCCAGCGCGGCCAGGGGAAGGGAAACGTAAAGCATGGCGGTAACCACCGGGGTTAGCAAAAGGGTGGCAAGGGGGTTCAAAAGGGAAATGCCCCCAAATACCGCCACCTGGATAGGCAACGAAAAAGCAGACGCCGCCATGGACAGGGCCAGGGCCCCACAGGCCGGCCGCCGCAACCCGGCCGGCAAAGGCCGGAGCAGCCGGGTGAAAAGGGCGGATAAAGGGCCGTACAGGGTGATGATGCCCGCTGTGGCGGTAACGGATAGGCAAAACCCTACATCGCCGCCGGAAAAGGGGCGGGCAAGGCAAATGGCCAGCACCCCACCGCCCAGGGAGTTCAGGCTGTCTGCCTTGCGGCCCAGGGCTTGGCCCAGCAAAAGGAAAAAGAACATGGCGCAGCTTCGGAAGGCGGACAAAGGGAACCCAATGATGCAGAGATAGGCCAGCAGCGCGGCCATGTTCGCCAGGGCACGGCCCCACCGGCCCAGGGGCAGCTTGTTGACCATGAGCCCTGTCAGCAGCGCCAGGGCCGTCATATGTAAGCCGGAAACCGCCATCAGGTGCGCGCTGCCAGTCTGGACAAAATCATCGTAGCAGGCGTCGGAAAGCCCGGCGCGCTGGCCCAGCAGGCTGGCTTGTACCAGGCCGGCCTCGTCCCCTGGCAGGTAGCGGGCAATGCCCCGGCTGACAGCCTGCCGTATCTCCGCCAGAATACGCCCAGGTGGCCAGATAATATAGGGGGCGCAGGGCGGGTCAAAATCAGCCAGATAGGCCCCCAGCACATGGCCGTCGGCCAGTTGGGCGTTCTCCTGGGAGAACAGCCCGCCGGCGGAAAAGCGGTAAAATGCCACTTGGGTTTCGGCAACGTCATAGGGGCGGCAGGCCAATGGCTCGCTACAGGAAAGCCGGATGTGGAAGGGCTCTACCTGGTAGCCCTCCACCCATATGACCCGGCCCGGGTAATAGAAACGGTGGTAGCGCTCCTCCGGGTAGTCAGTCAGTTGCACCTGTACCACAGCTTTTACGCCGTCAAGGGCCTGGAAAGGCTCAACCTGCGCATACCAGCCGGCCACATAAAGGGCCAAGGCCAGCGAAAGGGTAAGGCTGGCCATCGCCACAGGGGGTATGGCCTTTGCGGCCAGCGCCCACAGCGGGCCCTTCTGGCAGGTAATGCGCCGGAAAAGCGCGGCCAGCAGCGCCAACGACCCACAGGCCCCGGCCGCCACAGCCAGTTGCTGTGAAAGGCCGGGGCCTGCTTGGGCAGCCAACAGCGTCCCCGCAAAGGCAGAAAAGCCTGCTACGCAAAGGGGGCGGCGTAGGGCCATTACTTAAAGAAAAGCGGCAGGGGCTCCAGGAAGATAATATCCTCCCGGTCCTTGGCGTCGCCTTCAGCCAGCACGCAGGCCTTGCCCACCACCTGCCCACCAATGGTGTGCAGCAACTCCTCAATGGCGGCCAGGGACTCGCCGGTGGAAATCACGTCGTCCACCACCAAAATCCGCTTGCCCCTAAGGTTTTCGCAGTCTGCCTTGGAGAGGTACAGCTTTTGCACATGGTCGGTGGTAATGGACTTGACCTCCACGTGGATGGGGTCCTCCATATATGCCTTAATCCCCTTGCGGGCAACCACATAGTTCCGGCAGCCGGTGCGGGCCATCTCATAGGCCAAGGGGATGCCCTTGCTCTCCGCGGTGACAATGATGTCGTGGGCCGGGCATTTGTCCAACAGGGCTTTTGCCACTGCCTCCGTCACCTCCACGTCGCCAAACATCACAAAGCCGGCAATGTCCATGTGCTCGTTAATGGGGCAGATGGGCAATTCCCGCTCACAGCCCGCTATGTTGATCTTGTACACGCTCATGTTGATTTCTCCTTTCATGGGCCGGGGCCATGCCCCAAGCAGGGCCCCGGCCGGAACCACGCTTTCGAACAGGTGCGGGGCCGGCACGTGCTTTTTATTCTATGCCACCCATGCCGCCCAAAGTAGCCGGGGGCTTTCTGATACGCCCCCTTCTCCGCCGCCGCGCCCGGAATCTCCACCGGGTAGGGCCCGGTCACGGGCGCTCCGGGGGGAAGGGGGGCCAGCCCATCTGTTTCCCGCCCAGCAGGTGGAAGTGTAGGTGCTGAACGCTCTGCATCCCGTCAGCCCCGCAGTTGTTGACGATGCGGAACCCGTTGGTAAGGCCCAGGTCAGCGGCCAGCTTGGCCGCCACCTCAAAGATATGCGCCACCAGGCTGCTGTTTTCCTGGGTAATCTCTGCGGCGCTCCCGATGTGCGTTTTGGGGATGATCAGCACATGGGTAGGGGCCTGGGGGTCAAGATCCCGGAAAGCAAGGACAGACCCGTCCTCATAGACTTTGGTGGAGGGGATTTCCCCTGCCGCTATTTTACAAAAGATACAGTCTGGCATGGTTGCACACTCCTTTATATTTGCCCCATCGGGCATTTCTCCCGCCGCTATACGCTTGCCTGCGCCCCCTCCAGCAGGGCCAGGATGCAGTCCCGCACCTGTTCCGGCGTTTTATCCGCTGTATCTATTTGGATACCGGGCAAGCTGCCGAAAGTTTCCAGAGAGCAAAGGCTGATTTTTAAATTCTCCTCTGTGCGCCACGGGCAAAGGCTATCGCCCAGCCAGCGGCGTTTCAGCCCCGGCCCGGTGCAAAGCAGGGTAAACCAGGCGGTTTCCAGGCCCGCGGACCGGGCCCCGCGCTCCAGGGCCCGGCAGATCTCCGGCCGGTCCATCAGCCAGGACACCACCATCTGCCGGCAGTGGGTGCACTGGTTATACCCCGCCAACAGGTGCAGGATGTTCCCCGCCGCCATCGACCGGGTTTCACTGTCCCCCACAAAGGGCTCCAAATCCAGGCACCAGTCCCCGTCAATAAACGCCGCCGGGGAAAGGGCCTTTTGCAGTAGCCTGCCTACGGTAGTCTTACCCACGCCCATGGGCCCGTTCACAAAGACGACCCGTTTCCCGCTCATCCAAGCTGTTCCTTTACCAGCCCCGGCACTGCCGCCAAAGCCTCGTCCAGTTTGGTTTGGTCTTTGGCGCCGGCCATAGCGAAGTCCGGCCGGCCGCCGCCGTTACCGCCGGTAATCTGGGCCACGGCTTTCACCAGTATGCCGGCCTTTAATCCCTTTTCCTGGGCGGGCTTGTTGCAGGCCGCGGCCAGGCTGGCCTTGCCGTCGCTGATACCGGCAAACACCGCCACAACAGGCTCCGGGCGCTCCTTGACCTTGTCGCACAGGGCCCGTAGCGCGTCGCTTCCAGTACCGGAAAGCAGGGCGTACACCACCTTCACGCCGTCCACCTCCGTGGCGTTCTGGAACACGCCCTCCAGCTTGGCAGAGGCCACCTTGGTGTGCAAGCTCTCAATCTGCCGGTCCTTCTCCTTCAGCTCAGCCGCCAGTTGCTTGGCCCTGGCAGGCAGTTCTAACGTATTCGTCACCTTCAGGGTCTTAGCGGTTTCCTGCAAGGCGTCTATCTGGCGGCCCAGTTCCACCAGCACACGTTTGCCGGTCACGCCCTCAATGCGCCGCACCCCCGAAGCCACAGAGGACTCGGAAACGATCTTGAACAGCCCCAGCCGGGCAGTGTTGTCCATATGGGTGCCGCCACATAATTCCCGGGAGAACCCGTCCCCCACAGAAACAACCCGGACCACGTCCCCGTATTTCTCACCAAACAGGGCCATAGCCCCCAGTTTCCGGGCCTCGTCAATGGGCATTTCCCGCACGTCTACAGGCAAAGCCTTTAAAATCTCCAGGTTTACCATGGCCTCCACCTGGGCCAGTTCTTCTGCGGTAAGGGCGGCAAAGTGGGTAAAGTCAAACCGCACACGCTGCCCGTTTACCAGTTGGCCTGCCTGTTCCACGTGGTTGCCCAGCACCTTGCGCAGGGCAGCCTGTAAAAGATGGGCGGCCGTGTGGTTGCGCATCGTGTCCAGGCGCTGGGCGGCGTCTATCTCCGCGTCAACCGTGCCGCCGGTGCAAAGGGTGCCCACGCTTACCTGGGCCCGGTGCAGGAAGACCCCCTCATGCCGGGTGGTGTCGACCACGTCAACCGCAACGCCCTCGGCCCGCAGTTGGCCGCAGTCCCCGGCTTGGCCGCCGCTCTCACCATAGAAAGGCGTGCGGTCCAGCACGATGGAAACATCCTCCCCGGCCTCCGCGGCATCCACCCGCTGGCCGTCCCGGATGATTGCCAGCACCTTTGCCTGGCAGGCAAAGGCGGTATATCCCAGGAACTCCGTGGCGGGCAGGCCGCTTACAGCCCCGCCCTCGCCCTTCCAGGTGTCGGCCCCGGCGTCCTTACGGGCAGAGCGGGCCCGCTCCTTCTGCTGGCGCATCAGTTCCATAAAGCGCTCCTCGTCCACCAGCATCCCCCGCTCGGCCAAGATCTCCTTGGTCAGGTCCAGCGGGAACCCAAAGGTATCGTTCAGGGTAAAGGCGCTCTCGCCGGAGAACACCTTGCTGTCCGCCTTGTCAATGAACTCGTTGAGCATGGCCATACCCTTATCAATGGTGCGCTCAAAGCTATCCTCTTCATAGGCCACCACCTGTTTGATGGTAGCCTGCTTTTCCTTAAGTTCCGGGTAGGCAGCGCCGTTTTCCGCAATCACGGTGTCCACAACGTCCTTCAAAAAGGCACTGTTTATCCCTAGCAGGCGGCCGTGGCGGGCGGCGCGCCGGAGCAGGCGGCGCAGTACATAGCCCCGGCCCTCGTTAGAGGGCGTCACCCCGTCGCCGATCATGAACACAATGGAGCGCATATGGTCGGTGATAATGCGCAGGGAGATGTCGGTTTTTGGGTTTTCGCCGTACGCCACACCGGTAATTTCGCTGATCTTCTTCATGATGTTCTGCACCGTGTCCACCAAAAAGAGGTTGTCCACCCCCTGCATCACGCAGGCCAGGCGCTCTATGCCCATGCCGGTGTCAATGTTCTCCCGGCCCAGGGGCGTATAATGGCCCTCGCCGTCGCTGTTAAACTGGGTGAATACCAGGTTCCATACCTCCACGTACCGGTCGCAGTCGCAGCCCACACCGCAGTCAGGCTTGCCGCAGCCGTGTTCAGGGCCCCGGTCAAAGAAGATTTCCGAACTGGGGCCGCAGGGGCCGCTGCCGTGCTCCCAAAAGTTGTCCTCCCGGCCCAGACGTTTCATGTGGCTTTCCGGCACGCCTATCTCTTTGGTCCAGATGCCCCAGGCGTCGTCGTCGCTCTCAAACACAGTGACATACAGCTTTTCCGCCGGGATCTCCAGCACCTTGGTAAAGAACTCCCAGGCCCAGGAGATGGCCTCCCGCTTAAAGTAGTCGTTAAAGCTGAAGTTGCCCAGCATCTCAAAAAAGGTGCCGTGGCGGTCGGTAATGCCCACGCTGTCAATGTCCGGGGTGCGGATGCACTTCTGGCAGGTAGTCACCCGGTGGCGGGGGGGCTCCTCCTCCCCGGTAAAGTACTTTTTCATGGGGGCCATGCCCGCGCCGATGAGCAGCAGGCTTTTATCCCCCTGGGGGATCAGGGAAAAGCTGGGCAGCCGTAGGTGGCCCTTGCTCTCAAAAAAAGCCAGGTATTTTTCTCTCAGTTCGTTCAGTCCTGTCCACTGCATATGGATCCTCTCCTTTAATTTTCCGTTTAGGTTTTGCGAAAGGCCCGTCCCCGGCGGCCGGATCACAGGTCCAAATCCACCCGGTAGCCTTCGTCAATCAAAATATACTCCATCCCCCTGGCCCGGCACTGCCGCAGGTTTTCCTCGTTCTCCGCAATCAGCGCGGCCTTGTCCAACTGGTCCTCCAGCCGTTCCTCTATCACCGACGCGTGCCGGTAGATATCCTCCAGGTGGTTTTCGATGTACCGCCGGGTCATGGCCAGGCACACATAGCGCATCTCCCGCAGATACGGCTCC
>CANOFK010000006.1 GCA_947565265.1 uncultured Clostridia bacterium
GGTGGAAACCTACTGCCCAGCCCCGGGAACGGAGATCCTGTTCGTGAGCCCAGAGGAAGTGGTGGGCCCCTGTCCCCGCTGCGGCAGGCCCGTGGTGGAGAAAAAGCCCGGCTTTTTCTGCTCCTCTCCAGACTGCCGGTTTGGGCTGTGGAAGGAGAACCGTTTCTTTTCCCAAAAGAGAAAGACCATAGACCGGGAAACCGCCGCGGCCCTCCTCAAGGACGGACGGGTCCGCCTCAAAAGGCTTTGGTCAGAGAAAAAGGGCAAGACCTACGACGCCACGGTGGTCATGGAGGACGACGGCCAGCGCACGGCCTTTTCCCTGCTCTTTGAGACAAAGAAGGGGGCGCGGTGATGGGGATATCGCCAGTGCGTGGGCCCTGGCCAGTACGTGGAGGCCGGCGCTGCGCCCGGTGCGGAGCGCCGGCCCTTCCCGGGGCTTTCCGCGGGCGCTACTGCCCGGGCTGCGCCCGGGCCCGATGTAGGGAGCGTTCCCGGGAGGCCATGGCGAAAAAAAGGCTGGAAAGGGGAAAGGGTGCGGAAGGTTAACAAAATTCAGGCCGGAAAGCCGCATAAAAGCCCGGCTTTTTCCCGCAAAAGCCGGACGGCGGGGTACGGATGCCCTGAAAAACCCGGCCCCCAATAAAACCGGGGGTTCCGGGGGCAAATTTTGTTAACCGGGGGAGGCCCTGCCGCAGCCTTGCGGCGGGGCCTTTCCCCTGATACAATAAAGGCGGAGGTGAGGACGGTTTGACGGAAGGTTTTACGCATGAGGAATGGATGCTCCTGTGCATCCACAGCGCGGTTTCCGGCAAGTATGACAGGGAGGGCCTCATGGCCTACCTGCGGGAGCTGCGCGGCAAGACCGGCGACAGCCGCCATGACCGGGAGCTGCGGGGCATGATCGACGGCGCCCTGGGAAAATTGGCCGGGATGGGGGACAGCGAGTTCTCCAGTCTGCGGCTGGTCCCGGACTTGGAAGGGCTGCTGGGAAATACTGGAAACGGACGGGGAGGAATGTTGTGATAGAGACAAGAGGGACGGAACAGTCGGAGGAATGCCTGCGCTGGGCGGAGGGGGCCGCCCGGGAGGCGTCCCGCTGCGGCAGGAGCTGGAGGGCGTTCCTGGACCTGGCCGGGCGGGTACACCGGTACGGCTTTCTGAACCAGCTGCTGATCTACAGGCAGGCGCCAACCGCCGCGGCTTGCGGCTGGCGGGACGTTTGGGAGCAAAGAATGGGACGGGATATTTTGGAGGAGGCCGCGCCCATAAAGGTGCTGAGGGAGCAGGGCGGCCATGTGGACGTCCAGGATGTGTACGATATTACCGGCACCCGGGAGCGGGAGGATTCACGGCCCATGGGGGAATACCTGTGGCAATACCGGAAGGAGCACCGGGAGGCCGTGGCGCAGGCGCTGGAAGGGCGCTTTGGGGCCAAGGCCGGGGAGGGGCTTGCCGCCCAGCTGGGAACCGCCGCGGAAACCTTTGCCCGGGACTATTGGCAAGCCAACCGGGGAAAAATACGCGGCAGGGTTGACGGCAGCGCCTTTGAGGCGTATGATGAAGAAAACCAACAGGCCGCGTTTGTCCGTGCAGTGGCGGAAAGCGCCTCGTATATGGCGCTTTCCCGCTGTGGGCAGCCGCCAGAATACAGCCGGGATGATTTCCGGGATGTGTCCTGTTTTGACACATTCCGGGCCTTGGGGGCATTGGGCGGGGCAGTCCGGCAATGCGGGAACGCCCTGCTGCTTACCGTGCGGGAGGCGGTCAACCGATATGAGCGGGAAATTGAAAGGGAAAGAGGGAATGAAAATGCTGGTACGGGTAGACGTGGGCCAGATCGACAGGGAGACCCGGTGGGGGCTGTACACCATGGGGATCCTGGACGCCATGGAGGGGGAGGCGCTGCTGGAGAAAGACCTGGCCATAAAGCTGCTGGCCCCGCCCACCCAGGAGGAGCGGTCGTCCCGGCAGGCGGGGCTGCGCCCGGAGACCCCGGCGGAGAAGGCCCGGAGGGAAAGCATCAACCGGGAATGCGCCCAGTGGGAGGAACTGGAGGCCCAGGCCAACGGGAAGTACGGCAGCCTGCGGCGCCGGTACCTCCGGGAAAACAAGCCGGAGGAGATGCAGGCGTATTTCGCGGGCGAGGGACTGATCCCGCACCTGGCCCAGGTGGAGCGGGAGGCCCAGGGGCGCATGACCGTCCTGGTGCCCCAGCTGGCCCGGGCGGCGGGGGCAATCGAGGAACTGAAAGCCCGGGATATGCTGGCCTGGGTGGGCCTGATGAACAACTGCCACATGAGGGCCGAGGAGATGGTGCTGGCGGAACTGGTGTACGTATAACAGCGGAAGAGGACGGAAAAAGGGGCGCCCCGGGAAAGGGGGCGCCCCTTCCCTTTGCCCAGGCGCCAGAAAAGGGGTACCGGTACGGGCCGGGGGACGTCCTGGCGGTAGAGGGCAGAAAGCTGGAGGTGCGGGAACTGCCTGACGGCTATACCGTGCTGCTGTGCGACCCGGATTTCCCCCTGGATATGACAGCTTTTACCCGCGAGGCCCTGGCGGAAAAGCTCGCCCAAAGCCCGGCCAACGACCGCTATCTTCTCCCGGAGGGGGCCGGGACAGGGGGCGCCGGCGAAACCCTCACGGAATTGCAAAAAAGGATGGTTGAGATCGCCGGGAAATACGAAAACCTGCCCTTACAGGACAAAATAAACGTCATCGCCCAGACCTTCGGCTGCGGGTCGGGGAAAATCGAAACCTCCCCCTGTTCCGGCAAATGGCGGGGTACCAGCGATATTTTTATCCGCTTTGACGACGGATCCCGGCTATACCTGTCGAACCGCCAGACACGCGCAGCCAAGACCAAAAAAGTACAGGACGATTGCGTCCAATCAGCGCTGGTGGGGTATACCCCGGAGATCGTCGCCCTGACCCGGGAAACCGCCCTTGCGGCCCTCAGGGAAAGGGAGACCGCAGACAACGCCTTGGCCCTGGAAAAGGGCTTAAAGCCGTACAGGCTGCTTACCGTGGAATTCAATAAGGACGCGGACAAGGAACGCTACAGGGGTTGGTACTATGTGACTCTGGCCACCGGGGGGAAGATCTGTACCCACCTGGAAACGGGCCTGCACCATGCCATAGCAGAAGGCCGCGCAGGCGAACTGCCTGCGGGAGAAAAGTATTACCCCGCAGGCGCGCTCAAGGAAACGGATGTGGACTACATTTTCAACCATGTGGGCTATTCCTCCGCCTCGGGCCTTTATACGCTGCCCCTTACGGAGGAAGTCCGGCAACGGGCGGAAAAGGCATTAGCACTACGGGAGCAGGCAAAGCCTGTTGCGGATCCTCCCCCGGAACAAGAGCCCGTAGCGGTGGCCACCGCGCCGGCTCCGGCGAGTGGGGATCACAGCGGCGAATACCAGCTGCTGGACCGTCTGCGCGCGGATTGCGAATATTTCCTGGGCGGGGGCGGCAGGAATGAAAAGGCCCTGTGGGCCGGGAACGTCCCAGACCATATCGCGAAAATGCGGGAGCTGTATGCCGCCCTCCCTGAAAAGCCGGAATGGCTGTCCGCTGCCCGCATAGAGGAGTATGCGGCCCGTATGGCGCGGCAGGAGGGAGCCCTGCCGGAGGAGGCGGCCCGCCCGGAGAAACCCGCGCAAGGGCCCACAACCTATGACCTGGGGTACGGGCATTTGGGCAACGGGCTGACAGTTTGGAACCGGGCTGGAACGGAGGGCGGGGATTACAAAACCGTGGCGCATATCGCCCCGGACCGCACGGTGCGTTTCTGGGAGGAGGGAATGCCCGAAGAGGTCAAGGCCCAGATTCGGAGGACCGCCGCTGCCTCCAACCTGAGGATCTCCGCTACCCAGGACGCGCCGGTGTTCTCTATGCCGCCGGCGGGAGAGGAAAAAGCGGGGCCGGAAAAAGCCCCGGCCGCCGCCGAAGGCCCGGAAGGGACACGGGAAAATGCCGCTGGAAGGGGAGCCGGGGCGGATCCACCCTACATATACTGCGAGTGGAGCGAGAGCGGGGTATTCCAGGACGAAACGGCGTACCCCCTGGCAGAGTTCGACCGGCTTATGAGGGAGGCGGACAGCCGGTATGTAGAAAAGAAGGCGGAGGGGATTAGCAAGTACGGCTCCTGGGAGAAGATGTACGCTGCAAACGACCCCGCGTATATGCCGTATCTGAGCTATGATAAGGTGAAATTCACCCTGGTCCTGCCGGATGGCCGGAGGTTCACAGAGCGCCAGGATATTGGCGACGGGGACGGCAGCGTGGTGGATTTTCTCAGCCAATATGAGAAATACAGGGAGGTTGTGCCTTTGTTGCGGGAGGCGCTGGAACACCAGGATCCCCCCGGGGAGCAGCTGGGCCCGCAGGCCGCGGGCGTGCGGATTTTCGGTTTTACCCCCCTAGAGGCGGCTGATGAAGATACTGTTGAGGCAGCGCGGCCCCTTGCCCAAAACTTCCGTATTACGGACAGCCATTTGGGCGAGGGAGGGCCAAAGGAGAAGTTCCGGGCCAATATAGAGGCAATACGGCTCTTAAAAGAAGTGGAAACGGCGGGCCGCCAGGCCACGGGGGCGGAGCAGGAGGCGCTGTCCCGGTATGTGGGCTGGGGCGGTTTGGCGGATGTGTTCGACCCGGGCAAGCCCGGCTGGGAGAAGGAGCGGGAGGTCCTGGAGGCCCTGTTGGCCCAGGAGGAATATGAGGCGGCCCGGCGCTCCACCCTGGACGCGTTCTATACCAGCCCCGCCATAATCCAGGCCGTCTACACAGTGCTGGAAAATCTGGGATTTGAAATCGGCAGGATCCTGGAGCCCGCCTGCGGGGTAGGGAATTTTCTGGGCCTGCTGCCGGAAAGCATGGCAGGTTCGCAGCTGTACGGCGTGGAGCTGGACAGCATCAGCGGACGCATCGCCCAACAGCTGTACCCCCAGGCCAATATCACAGTGGCGGGCTTTGAAACCACGGACCGCAGGGACTTCTACGATGCGGCGGTGGGAAATGTGCCCTTTGGGAGTTATAAGGTAAACGACCCGGCTTATAACAAGCTGGGTTTTTCCATCCACAATTACTTTTTTGCCAAGGCCCTGGACCAGGTGCGGCCCGGAGGGATCGTTGCCTTTGTAACCAGCCGGTACACCATGGATTCCCAATCAAGCCAGGCCCGGGAGTACATAGCCCAGAGGGCGGACCTGCTGGGGGCCCTGCGCCTGCCCAACAACGCCTTCCGGGCCAATGCCGGGACCCGGGCGGACAGCGACGTCCTGTTCCTGCAAAAACGGGAACAGCCGCCGGAGGAACTGCCCGCCTGGGTAGAGGCGCTGGAGCAGGAAGGCGGGTACTATGTGAACCGCTACTTCCTGGAACACCCGGAAATGGTATTGGGGGAGCCGTCCTCCCAAAGCACGGCATATGGGGGGCTGGAATATACCACCAGGCCCATCCCCGGCGCCAATCTGGCGGACCAGTTGCGGGAGGCCGTCGCCCGGATCACCGGGCGGTATGAGGCGGCGGCCCAGGCACAGGAGGAAAGGGAGCCGGAAAGGCCCCTCCCCGCCGGGCCGGAGGTGCGTGATTACTCCTTTACGGAGGTGGACGGGAAACTCTACTACCGAGAAGAGGGGCTGCTGATCCCGCAAAAAATGAACGCCACGGCACAAAGGCGGGCCCGGGCCATGGTGCGGCTGCGGGACTGTACCCGGCGGCTGATCGCCCTGCAGCTGGAGGAGGCCGCGCCGGAAAGCGCTTTGGCGGAAAGCCGGGCGGAGCTGGACCGCCTGTATGAGGGGTTCGTGAAAGAGCATGGCCGGATCAACAGCAACGCCAACCGTCTGGCCTTTTCCAAAGACCAGGGCTATTACCTGCTCTGCGCGTTGGAGGTCTACGATGATGAGGGGAATTTCCGGCGCAAGGCGGATATGTTCACTAAGCGGACGGTGCTGCCGCAGGCCACGGTGGACCATGTGGACACAGCCAGCGAGGCCCTGGCGGTGTCCATAGGGGAGCGTGCGCGGGTGGATCTGCCCTTTATGGCCCGGCTGGCCGGCAGGACGGAGGAACAGGTAGCCGGGGAGCTGCGGGGGGTGATCTTCCAGGATCCCATAGAAGGGGAATGGCAGACCGCCGGGGAGTACCTTTCCGGGGATGTGCGGCAAAAGCTGCGCCAGGCCCGGGAGGCGGCCCGGACAGATCCGGCGTACCAGGTGAATGTGGAGGCGCTGGAAAAGGCCCAGCCTCGGGACCTGGACGCCTCGGAGATCGTGGTGAACCTGGGGGCCACCTGGATCGACCCCTCCTACATCCAGCAGTTTATGGAGGAGACCTTCCAGACGCCCAGGTACCTGCGGCCCGGCTCGCCCAATGCCAGCAAATATGGTGCCCTGAAGGTGAACTATCATCCCCTTTCGGCAGAGTGGGCCATTACTCACAAGAACGCCGTCCGGGAGGACAATGTGGCGGCTTACAAGACCTTTGGCACCAAGAGGGCCAGCGCCTACCGGCTGCTGGAGGACGCCCTGAACCTGCGGGATACCCGGATCTATGACACGGCCAGGGACCCGGATGGGAAGGAGCGCCGGGTCCTCAACGGCCAGGAGACCGCCATTGCCGCCCAAAAGCAGCAGGCCATCCAGGAGGCGTTCCGGGAATGGCTGTGGAAGGACCCCGGGCGGCGGGAGGCCCTGGTGCACAAATATAATGAGGAGATGAACTGCATCCGCCCCCGGGAGTATGACGGGAGCTGCCTGCGGTTTGTGGGCATGGACCCGGAGATCCGGCTGACGCCCCACCAGCTGGGCGCCATCGCCCACACGCTGTACGGCGGGAACACCCTGCTGGCCCATGAGGTGGGGGCGGGCAAGACTTTTGAAATGATCGCCTCGGCCATGGAGGGTAGGCGCCTGGGGCTGTGCCGCAAGCCCATGATGGCCGTGCCCAACCACCTGATCCAGCAGACGGCCTCGGAGTTCCTGCGGCTGTACCCCTCAGCCAATATCCTGGTAGCCGCGGAAAAAGACTTTGAGCCCGCCAACCGCAAAAAGTTCTGCGCCCGCATCGCCACGGGGGACTACGACGCAGTCGTCATCGGGCACAGCCAGTTTGAGAAGATCCCCATCAGCTATGGCAGCCAGGAACGGCTTTTGCAGGAGCAGCTCCGGGAGATCGGCCAGGGGCTGCGGGAGGCGGCCCGGGAGGAGGGGGAGCATTTCACCGTAAAGCAGATGGAACGCACCAAGCGGAACCTGGAGGCCCGGCTGGAAAAGCTGCGGGCCGGGCACAAAAAGGACGATGTGGTTTCCTTTGAGGAACTGGGGGTGGACAAGCTGTTTGTGGATGAGGCGGACGCGTTCAAAAACCTGTTCCTGTACACGAAAATGCAGAACGTGGCGGGGCTATCCGCCACGGAGGCCCAAAAGGCCAGCGACCTGTTTTTGAAATGCCGCTACCTGGATGAGCTCACCGGCGGCAGGGGGGTGGTGTTCGCCACGGGTACGCCGGTGAGCAACAGCCTGACGGAGGTGTACACCATGCAGCGGTATTTGCAGTACGACCGGCTGCAAAAGCTGGGGCTGACCCACTTTGACAGCTGGGCCAGCTGGTTCGCGGAAAAGACGACGGCCCTGGAGCTGGCCCCGGAGGGCACAGGGTACCGGCTGCGCACCCGCCTTGCCAGGTTCCACAATCTGCCGGAGCTGATGGACCTGTTCAAGGAGGTGGCGGATATCAAGACCGCGGATCAGCTGGACCTGCCCCGGCCAAAGGTGGAGTACCACACCCTGGCGGCCAAGCCCACGGAGTTCCAGAAGATCCTGGTAGAGGACCTGTCCCGCCGGGCGGAGGCCATCCACCGGGGGGCGGTGGAGCCTCGGAAGGACAATATGCTCAAGCTGACCACGGACGGGCGCAAGCTGGGGCTGGACCAGCGGCTGGCGGATCCCAGCCTGCCCGATCAGCCCGGCACAAAGATCAACCTCTGCGCGGAAAACGTGGCAAGGATATGGAAGGAGGGGGAGCGGGACAGGCTCACCCAGCTGGTGTTCTGCGATACCTCCACCCCCAAGCCGGACGGCACGTTCAATGTGTATGACGACTTGAAACGCAAGCTCATGGAGCGTGGGGTGCCGGACAAGGAGATCGCCTTTATCCATGAGGCCAAAACAGGCTTGCAGAAAAAGAAACTGTTCGCCAAAGTCCGCAGCGGCCAGGTGCGGGTGCTGATTGGCAGCACGGAGAAAATGGGGGCGGGGACCAATGTCCAGGACCGGCTCATTGCCATCCACGACCTGGACTGCCCTTGGCGCCCCCGGGATCTGACCCAGCGCCAGGGGCGGATCGAGCGCCAGGGGAACCGGAATGAAACGGTGCACGTGTGCCGCTACGTAACGGAGCAGACATTTGACGCGTACCTCTGGCAGACAGTGGAAACCAAGCAGAAATTCATTTCGCAGATCATGACGTCCAAATCCCCGGCCCGGAGCTGTGAGGACGTAGACGAGACCGCGCTGAACTACGCGGAGATCAAGGCGCTGTGCGCCGGGGACCCTCGGATCAGGGAACGCATGGAACTGGACGTGGAGGTGGCCCGGCTGCGGATGCTGAAAGGGGAGCATCAGAGCCGGCGGTACGCGCTGGAGGACGCGGCGCTGACGAAACTGCCCGAAAGCGTGGCCAGGGCCAAAGCCCTGGCCGGGCAGGCCCGGGCGGACCTGGCCCGGCTGGAGGGGGACCCGCTGCCGAAAGAGGGATTTGCGGGGATGGAGCTCCATGGGCAGCGGTATACGGACAAAAAGCAGGCCGGGGAGGCGCTGCTCGCCGCCTGCGCGGCGGCGGGGCCCCGGCGGGAGAAGGCCGGTGGGTACCGTGGGTTTGCGCTGTACCTGGAGCGGGAGGGTTTTGGCGGCAGCATCCTGACGCTCCGGGGCCAGGGTGACCACCGGGTGGAACTGGGGGAGGATGCGCTGGGGAACCTCACCCGGATCGACAACGCCCTGCGCGGGCTGAGCAAGGAATTGGAGAAATATGAGGAATACCTGGCTGATCAGGAGGCCCAGCTGGCGGCGGCCCAGGCAGCGCTGGCTGGGGCGGAGGAGTTCCCCGGGGAAGGGGAGTTGCGGGAGAAATCCCAGCGGCTGGTGGCGCTGGACGTGGAACTGAACCTGTCCCGCCAGGGGCAGAAGAAAGAGGCCCAGGCAGGGCCGCCCCTGAGCTTGAAGGAAAAGCTGGCCCGTGCCCGGGCGGCGCTGGCCGGGCAGGCGCCCCGGCCCAGCAGCCAGCGTGAAACGGCCCGGTGAAAGGAGTTGCTATGGCGCAAAAAGCAGTCCATTATACGGAACAGGATATAGAACAGGCGCGGGGTGTGGGCCTGCTGGAGTACCTGCGGGCCCGGGAGCCGGAGAACCTGGTCAAGCTGCCAGGGGGCGTATACTGCACGGCCCAGCATGACAGTTTGAAAATCTCCAACGGGAAGTGGATGTGGTGGTCCCAGGGTGTGGGGGGCAGCTCGGCCCTGGATTACCTGACAAAGGTTCGGGGCCTGGCTTTCCCGGAGGCCATGGGGGTGCTGGTGGGGGGAGGCAGCCTCCCTTCCCTACAGCCCAAAGCGGCCCGTCCAAAAAAGGAGGGGCCAAAGGCCCTGCGCCTGCCCCGGGCCCACGGAAACTGCCGCCGGGTGGAGGCATACCTTGCCGGGAGGGGGATAGACGGCGCCATCGTGGAGGCGTGCGTCCGGCGTGGGCTGATCTATGAGGGCCCCGGGCATGAGGCCGTGTTTGTGGGGCGGGATCCGGCGGGAAAGGCCCGCTTTGCCGCCCTGCGGGGCACGGACAGCGATGTAAAAAAAGATGCCCCGGGCAGCGACAAGCGGTACGCGTTCCATCTGGAGGCGAAGGGGGGCCGGGAAACGGCCCATGTATTCGAGGGGGCGGTGGACGTGCTGTCCTACGCCACGCTGTTGGCGGAAGAGGGCTTTGACTGGCAGCGGGAAAACCTGCTGTCCCTGTCCGGGGTGGCGGGCAGCAGCGCCCGCCTGCCCAGGGCCCTGGGGCAGTTCCTCGCGGACCATCCTGGGGTGAAAACCCTTTACCTCCACCTGGACAACGACCCGCCGGGACGTGCCGCCGCTGCCGGGATACGGGGACTCCTCAGCCCCCAATACCGGGTGGCGGACGCCCCGTCCCCCATCGGCAAGGACTTCAACGACTTCCTCATGGCCTACCGCAGCCGGCAGGGGCAGATAAGAAAGCCCTCGCTGCTGAAACGGCTGCAAGAGGGCCGGGACAGGCTGGGGGATGCCCCGCCTCCCCCGGCCCGCCCCGCCCAGGAACAGGGCAGATAGGCTGTGCAGACATCAGAATAATTGTAGAAGGAGGGTGGTCCCTATGCAGGGCCAAAGGCCCGTACCGGGCGTATCAGAACAGGAGGTGCCGCTTTAGGCTCACAAGACATAGGATCAGCTGGCCTACCGGCTGGACGGGGAGAAGGGAGCGCGAGATGAAGAATGAAACGGAAAAGCGGTTGTATGCGGACGTCCCGTTCTATTGGAACAGCGGGGCGTATGCGGTGGAACACAATGAAGGGGGAGCGCTGGCAAGCGTCGCTGGCAGCGAACGCGGCTTGCGCCAGGGCAATGGAGGAGGCGGTAGCCAAGGGGTTCACGGGGAACCGTTTTGACGCCGGAGCTGCCGCGAATGCGTTGGCGGAGGAATTTGGCCGTGAACGTGCGGCGTTTACCGTGGCGGCAACGATCAACCTTTGTTGGAGCCCGAAGGACCTGCGGATCAGCCGGGAGAACCGCGCGTGGGCGGAAGGAATCCCCATGAGCCGGTCGGAGGATGCAAAATGGGCGAGAGCGTCCCAGGTTCATCCGGGACTGCTGAATATGCTTGCGGACAAATTACGGCAGGGGCCAACGAGAGAACAAAGGCCGCGGCAGACCGCGCGCCTGGAAAAGAACGCCCCTGCGCAGTCCGGCCAAAAGCCCAGCCTCAGCGACCGCCTGGGCGGCGCCCGGAAAGCCTTGGGCACAGCCCCCGCCGTCCCGGTCCGGCAGCCCAGGGGGCGGGAAGAAGGGCGGTAATGGCGGCGAAACGGAAGAGGAATGTGCCGCTGCAATTTTATGTTACCCCCGAGGAACGCGGGCTGATCCAGCGGAGGATGGAGGACCTGGGGACAAAGGACATGAGCGGGTATTTGCGGAAAATGGCGGTGGATGGGAGGGCGATCCGAGTGGAGGCGCCGGAGCTTGGGGAGTTGGTGCGCCTGCTGGGGTACGCGGGCAATAACCTGAATCAGTTGACCCGCCGTCTGCGGGCGTCGGGGAAAATCTATGACGCGGACCTGGAAACCCTCAGCCGGGACTTCTCCCGGCTGGTAGAAATGGCCGAGGACGTTTCCAAGACCCTGGGGCGCTTAGACAAGGCGCGGAAGGGTTAGGCAAGGGGCAATAAGATAAACGCCCCCGGCTTTCCGCAGGGAAGGCCGGGGGTGTTTTATTTCACACAGGTCACTCCATTTCCGCCAAACGCTTTACCTCCGGCACAGCCAGGCCGATGAGGTCGCTGATCTCCTCCAGCCCAAGCCCCCGGGCTCGCATACGCTTGACGATTTCAGTATGGCTTTCGCTGCGGCCTTCTGCATGGCCTTCCGCACGGCCTTCCGCGCGGCCTTCCGCGCGGCCCTTAGCAAGGCCGTCAGCCCAGCCGGCTTTGCGTTCATCCCGCATCTTCATGGCCATAGTCATATATTCCATCTCCCTTCCGTCAGTTTCTTTTATGGTCTTGATCGCTGTGTTGATCTGTGTCAGATACTCCGATTGGGAAACGTCAAAGCTTTCCCCTTCGCCCCGGCCCGGAGGTATCGAAGGAATGCCAGGATCTCCCCGTTGGCGTTCCCCTGTGTGAATTCGGCGTTGAGGATGTACACATGAGAGCCGTCCTCGTAACCAATCTCTGGCGCGCCCTTGATGCGGCTTTCCCGCTCATAGACCGCCAGCCCGGCCTTGAAATAATCCTGGGCGCAGATAAAGATCACATAGCTTTCGGGGAGTTCCTCGTAGTCCGCGCCGGTTTCCAGCGCGTGCCGATCCATCCCAGACTGGTAATACCGCACCCGCCTCTCCAGTGCGGTATGCAAATACGACTGTACCTCCACGTCGTACCGGGTGTTGTGCTCGTCCCGGAGGTACACATCCAGCCGGATGCCGTGGGCGTCGTAGCCGTCCTTGAGGTCTTTTTGCTTGTCGATATACACCACCTGGGCTATCTCTTTTTCCAGCATCGCCTCCAAAAAAGGCTTGATGTTTTCCGCCTGGCGCATGACCTGGGAGAACATGAAATCGTCCAACAAGGACAAGTCTTTAAAGGGTTTGATCGGCACCGGAACCACATCCTTTCTACCCTTAGTATACGATTTTTGAGGCGGATTTGCAAGAGAAAATTTTCAATTCGGGGAGGAGAAAAGCCAATGGCAAGAACCTGGCTCAAGCCGCTGCACGCGGGGAAAGGCAGGCCGTTTGAAAAAGCGTTTCATGACATTATTGAGTACGTGGCCGACCCGGGGAAAACCAAAAACGGGGAATATATTACTGGTTACGAAACGGACTGGCGGAGCTTTCCGGCCCAGGCAGTCCACAATAAAATGCTCTATGATCAGGAGCGCGGCCGGCAGCTGAGCCGGAAAAAGGACGTGCTGGCCTACCACTTTGAGCAGTCCTTTAAGCCCGGGGAGATCACCCCGGAGGAGGCCAACCGGCTGGGGCTGGAATTCGCCCACCGGTACACCCGGGACCGCCACGCCTTTGTGGTGTGCACCCACGTGGACAAGGGGCACATCCACAACCACATTATCTGGGACGCGGTGGACCTGGAGCACGGCAAAAAGTTCCGCAATTTTTGGGGCAGCACAAAGGCGGCCCAGCGGTTGAGCGACAGCATCTGCCTGCGCAACGGCTACTCGGTGATCGACCGGGCCGGGGACGAAAAACTGGCCGGCAAAAGCTACGAGCAGTGGCTGGGCAGCGGGAAAAAGCCCTCCCACCGGGACGAACTGCGGATGGCGGTGGACGCGGCGCTTTCCGGCCCGGCTGTGGATTTTGAGAGTTTTTTGGACAGGCTGCGGGAGGCAGGGATCGCGGTGGAGCGCAGGGGAAAGGCGCTGCGGCTCCGGGCGCCCGGGTGGAAAAAGTTTGCGGAAATTGGCAGCCTGGGCAGCGGGTACACAGAGGAAAACCTGCGGAAGGCGGCAGCGGGCGAACAGCCTAAACCCCGCTTTTTCCGGCCTAAGTGTACGGCCAAAAGCGATGAGAAAATCGACCTGCTGGTGAACCTTCAGAACAAAATTTTGGAGGGGAAACGGATCGGCTACCTACGCTGGGCCAAGGGCTTTAACCTTAAGCAGACGGTGAAAACCTACAATTATTTGGCTGAGCACCGCATGACTTACGCCGAACTAGGACAGCGCGTCCAGGAGGCGACAGACCGCTGCCACGGCCTGGCCGGGGACATAAAAAAGGCCGAGGCCCGCATGGCGGAGATCGCGGTTTTGAAAAACCATATCGTCAATTATTCCAAGACCCGGCAGGCGTATGTGGACTACCGAAAGGCTGGGTATTCCAGGAAATTCCTGGCCGCGCATGAGGCGGAAATTGCCGCCCACAAAGCGGCGAAAGCGTATTTCGACCAGTTGAATTTGGAGAAACTTCCCACCGTAAAAACGCTGCAAGCCGAGTACAGCCGCCTGTTGGCACAGAAGAAATCCGACTACGCCGCGTACCGGCAGGCGCGGGAGGAAATGCGGGAATTGCGCACCGTAAAGGCCAACCTGGAGCAGGTGCTGGGCGGCAGTTTTCAGCAGCGTTCCGGGCAGGAATCAGAGAGATGACCGCGTTAAAAATATGTTGCCAAATTGTGAACAGGGCAGTCCTTTACCCGGGGCTGCCCTGTTCTTTTTTTGTTTTTTCGAGGCCCCGCAGGCCGCAAAAGCGTTTCGCAGAAACGCGCAGCCGCACAAATCTTTTGTGCGTTCTACGGGGTTTGGGGGAACCCCAACAAGCAAGGGAAAACGCCTCGCAGGCCGTCAGGCCCAAGGGGCATTTCCCGCAAGTGTCATGACACTTGCATTGCTTGGCACTTTACAGAAGGGATTTGCGGGGCTTGCCCTGTCAGCCCTAGAGCTATGCGGGTTTGCGGGCTTTCCCGTCAAAAATGAC
>CANOFK010000007.1 GCA_947565265.1 uncultured Clostridia bacterium
CTGACCGTTTCTGGTCAAAAATCCGTCATTTCCTCTATTTTCAAACAAGCCCTAGTCGCCCCGGCGCTGGTGGCCCTAAAACCGTCCCCAAACCGGGTGCGCAGGATAAAATCCAGCCCCCATTGGGCCTCTTCCATCAGCCGGAGGTAGAGCATACTGCCCTTCTCCACCCGGTTGGCGTTCTCAAACAGGGCCTGCACAATCTCCCCGGTCTGGGCCGACTGCTGGGACTGGTCCCCTGCGTCGTGCCAGCCGCCTGCATAACTCACCGCCACGCCGTTGTGGCGGGCCAGGATGTCCTGGTGGCAGGTACTGTGTTTCCCCGGCACCGGGAACCCGCAGCGCTGGCAGTAAAAGAAGTTGACCGCCTTCCAAAGGGCCTCCTCCCGGAGCGTGCCGCTGATTGCAAAGGCCTGGCTTTCTAAGCCCCCGCTTTGCAGCATATAGCGTCCGGGCGCGGTAAAGGCGGAAAAGTGCAGCACCTCAAAACAGCCGCGCGGGTTCTCCACCCGCTCCACCGGCCCGGAGAAAACCTCCCGGCCGCTGTCCGCCTCCACCAGCCGGAACCGCTCCCCTGCCCCGGCGGCAACGGCCGTCTTTTTACCGCCGGGGAAATACCCGGCGCTGGAAAGCCGGATGCCCGGGTTGGGATTTTCCCAGCCCCATTCATGCTCCGGGGCCTCCACCTGTTCCAGGCAGATGTCTTTAAACTCGTAGCAGAGGCTTTCCCCCGCGGAAACGTCATGGCCGCTGCAAAACACATAGAAACGCAGCCCCGTAACCGCGTCCCTGGGCATGGCCGCAAACTCCCATATACACGCCTGCCAACCGCCGTTCTCCAAGTCAAAGACCGTGGCCCCCTCCCGGAAGTAGGGGTCGGGTACAGGCTCTGCCCCCTGGTTAACAATAGACACGTTTAGGTGCAGGATCCGCCCACCGTGGATTTGGGGCCGCACCCAAAACCGCAAGCGGTTAAACCCCCGCCAATCCTCCCGCTCCAGGTCAAACACCATGCCCGCCGTACCAAAATTGCAGTAGTCCCCGTCCTCCGGGGCGCCCTTTGGCCATTGGCTGGCGCGCAATGGGGCGGTCATCCGAATCAAGCCGGATCCATGCGTAAGCCGGGCAACGCCCTCCCGCCGGGGAAAACCGGGCCGAAAGGCGCTGCACAGCGCCCGCTTTGCCGTTACGTGCTTGTGGGGGAAAGCCGCCTCCAGGCTGTGTTCCCGGTGCAGGGGCAGCGGCCGGTGTACAAACAGGCTTTCCCGCAATTCACGTTCAAATCCCAAATCCATATGTCCTTACCTCCTGGGTGTCAAAACAGTTAGTATGAGTGTATATTGAAAACGTTTTCATTTCAAGTGGGTGACTTCCACAAGATTCTGCCCGCATTTTTTGTGGTTCTGCCCTTTCTTTGGCATAACAGGTTTTTTGTATTGAAACCCCTTTCATTTTCTGTTATACTACTCCCAGCAAGGGGGCGGCAGGATGAGCACAATCACAATCAAGCAAATCGCCCAGGAGAGCGGCGTGTCCATCGCCACGGTATCCCGGGTGCTAAACGGTACCGCGCCCGTAGCGGAATCCACCCGGGCGCGGGTCCAGGCCGTGATGGCCCGGCACAACTATACCCCAAACGCCCTGGCCAGGGGCCTTGCCGGCCACCGCACCATGACTTTGGGGGTCATATTGCCGGACATCGCCAACCCCTATTTTGCCTCCATGTTCCGGGAGATGGAAACCGCCGCCCGCTCTGCCGGCTATTCGGTGCTGCTGTGCAATACCGGTTTCCGGGCCGCAGGCCCCGTCGAGCTGGCCCACCGGGAGTTGGCGGCTTTCCAGACCATGCTGGATAAGGCCGTGGACGGCGTCATCGTGGCAGGCGGCCAGGCCGATTTGATGGACGTGGGCAGAAACTACCGCCATGCCCTGTCCCGGCTTGCAGCCGCAGTTCCCACGGTTGTCATCGGGGACCCCATACCGGGGGCAAAGTGCCTTTTTATCCAACGGGAGCGGGGCCTGGGCGTGCTTGCGGCGGTAAACTATCTGGTTTCCCTTGGGCACCGGCGTATCGCCTTTGTAGGCGGCGAGGAAGGGGTCGGCATTACAGAGGCCCGTTTGGCAGCCTATGCGGACGCCCTCTCTACCCTCTCCCTCCCCTACGACCGGGCGCTGGTCGCCCCCTCCGACTACTACGCGCCGGACGGGTATGAAGCCGTCCACTGGCTGTTGGGGCGGGGGAACCCCTTTACCGCCCTGCTGGCCATGAACGACAGCGTCGCCTTGGGGGCCTACCGGGCGCTGGCTGATGCCGGCCTGGCCGTGCCGGGGGATGTGTCCGTTATAAGCTGCGACCAGTTCTTTGACGCGGGCTTTTTTGTACCCCGGCTCACCAGCATAGACCAGCACAACAGCCGTTTCGGGCGCTTTGTCATCAATTCCCTGCTGGCAGTTATGGGCGGTTCCCAGGCGTGCAAACCCCTTGGCTACCGGCCAGAACTTGTGGTGCGGGAGAGTTGCGCACCGGTAATACAAACCCAAAGAAAGGATGTACCAGAATGAAAAAATACGCGTTGGCTTACGCCATGAACGAGGGCCTTACCGTTTTTACCAAAGAGGACCTGCATTGCCTGACCCACATCAACCTGGCCTTTGGCCTGGTGAAAGACGGCCTGTTGGACATCTCCAGGCTCACCCATATGGGCTTAATCGAAACCTTCCGGGCGTGGAACCCGGAAATCAAAATCATCCTCTCGGTGGGGGGCTGGGGCGCGGGCGGGTTCTCCACCATGGCCATGACCGCAGCCGGGCGGGAAGCGTTCGCCCAGTCCTGCCTGGAAACGGCGGAGCGGTACGGGCTTGACGGTATTGATATCGATTGGGAGTATCCTTGTAACGGCCAGGCCGGCATTGACCATGACCCGCGGGACAGGGAAAACTTCACCCTGCTGCTCCAGGCATTGCGGGACAAAATCGGCCCCCGCAGCTTGTCGATTGCCGCAGGGGCCGGGGCCTATTTTGTACGGGATACCGAAATGGACAAGGTCGCCCAACTGGTAGATTATGTGCAGATCATGACCTATGATATGCGCAGCGGCTTTACCCGCCAGGCCGGGCACCACGCCGCCCTGCGGGCAGGGGCGGGCGACAGCAGCGGCCTGAACACCGTAGACATGGTGGCCATGTTCCACCAAGCCGGCGTCCCCTTGGAGAAGATCGTCATTGGCGCGGCGTTCTATTCCCGGCAATGGTCCGGGGTCGAGGACAAAAACAACGGCCTCTGCCAGCCCGCCCAAACCGGCGGCGAGGGCGGCCCGCGGTACAGCGACATCACCGAGCAGTTTATCGCCCAGCACGGATATACCAGATATTGGGATAAAGACGCGCAAGCGGCCTATTTATGGAACGGCAGCAGTTTCATCAGCTACGAAAACCCAGAGGCCATTGCCCTGAAATGCCGCTATGTAAAGGAGGCCGGCCTTCTGGGGATCATGTACTGGGAGCATGGCTGCGATACCACCCATGAACTTGTAACCGTGATCGGCAAAGAGTTGGGGGAATAGCCGCCCCTCTCCTTTAAATATGGTTGGCCACCTCAAAAGCGTCCCACATGGCGTACATAATGTTGGAAACCGCCTTCGCGTCGCCCAGCAGGTAGATTTCCGGCACGTCAAACTCCAACTGGTGGTAAAGGGTATCCTCCTCCCGGTAGCCTACTGCTAAAATCACACTGTCGCAGGGCACCTGCTTTTCCCCTTCCGCCGTTCCCACGGTGGCCACACCGCCGGCATAGCTTTTCACCTTCGCACCGGTGACCACCTCCACCCCATGGTAGGGCACCAGCCGCTCCAGCATATCCTTGTTGGCATGGCAGAGGGGGCCGTTCACGGCCATCAGCCTGTCCATGGCCTCCACAATGGTCACTTTCTTGCCCTGCTGTGCCAGCCAGAGGGCCGTTTCGCAGCCCACCAGGCCGCCGCCCACTACCACCGTGCTCTGGCCGCAGTCCTTCTCCCCCAGCAGCACCTGCGCCGCCGTATAGGTGTGCCCGTCATCCCCCAGGGGGAATACCTTGGGCCGGGAGCCTGTAGCCACCACCACCGCGTCATAGCCCCCCGCCAGCACTTCTTCCCTTGTCACCTCGTGGTTTAGGGTAACGGGTACCCCCAGCCGCTCCAGGGTATGGGTGTACCATTTGGCCAGGGCCATGTCGTCCTCCTTAAACGCAGGCGCACCGCCGGGGATCAGGTTGCCGCCCAGCCGTCCCCCCTTCTCAAACAGTTCCGGCCTGTGCCCCCGGATAGCCAGCACCCGCGCGGCCTCGCAGCCGGCCACGCCGCCACCTGCCACCAGCACCTTTTTGGGCTTGCACACCGGCTCATAGGCCGTTACCCGCTCCCTGGCTGCCTGGGGGTTCACCGCGCAGTTGAGCATGGAATACTCCTGTATCCGCCCCATGCAGCCCTCTTGGCAAGAGATGCAGGGCCGCACATCCACGTACCGCCCGGCCCGCAGCTTGTTCACATAGTCCGGGTCCGCCAGCAGGGGCCGCCCCAGGCTGACGATATCGCAAGTGCCGTCCTCCACAGCGGCCAACGCCATGTCGGGGCCGTCCATGCGCCCGGCGCAGAACACCGGTACGTCCACCACCTCTTTTACCAGCTTGCAATAGGGCCGGAACAACCCCTTGTCCATGTACATCGGCGGATGGTTCCACCACCAGGCGTCATAGGTGCCCACATCCGTGTCCAAAGCGTCATAGCCGTAGGAAACCAAAAGCTTTGCGGCCTCCAGACCCTCTTCGATATCCCGGCCTTTTTCCACAAATTCTTCCCCCGGCAAGGCGCCCTCCCGCCAGTCCTTGATCATGCTCTTCAGGCTGAACCGCAAGGCCACCGGGAAGTCTTTCCCGCAGCGGGCTTTGATCTCCTCCACCACCTCCCTGGCAAAGCGCAGGCGGTTTTCCAAAGGGCCGCCATACTCGTCGGTACGCAGGTTGAACATAGAGATGGCAAACTGGTCCAGCAAATACCCCTCGTGCACCGCGTGGATCTCCACCCCGTCAAAGCCGCCCCGCTTGGCATGGTAGGCCCCGTCGCCAAAAGATTGGACAATGCTGTGGATCTCCTCCACCGTCAGGGCCCGGCAGGTCTTATCCAGCCAGCGGTGGGGGATAGCCGAAGGTGCCACCGGCGGGAACTCCCCCAGGTTGGTGGGGATGGTCACCCGGCCAAAGCCGCCGGACATCATCAGGAATATCTTGCTGCCGTAGGCGTGGACCCGTTCGGTCATCTCCCGGCTGGTGCGGACAAAATGCACCGGGTTATAGGTCGAGTTGGGCACATTGGGCATACTCTGGGTTTCCACCTGGCAGTCGGAAAACGTCACCCCGGTAATGATCAGCCCGGTACCCCCCTGGGCCCGGCGGGTATAGTAGTCGATCCCCCGCTGGTTCCAGCCCCCCTCCGCATCCGCCAGCCCCAAAGGCCCCATCGGGGCCAGGGCAAAGCGGTTCTTAACGGTAACGCTCCCAATCTTCATCGGGGTAAATAGCTTTTGGTATTGCATGGCTTTTCCTCCTTTTGTTTACCCTCCGGGGAAATAGCGGGCTACCCGGCGCCCCAAGCCCTCCGCCGGGTAGCCGCTAAGCCCCTTGCACCGGGCAATTATTGTATATCCCCAAAACATTTCCGGCAGAATCCGTCCACAATGTCCAGCACCCCGTCGGTCCAGAACTCCGGCCCGCCGTGGTCCGCGCCTTGAATCAGGTAGAAATCCACCGGGTGCCCGGTCTTTTTAAGCTGCTCATAGAGGATGGCGCTGCCCTCGCAGTTAACCAGCCGGTCTTTCGTGCCGTGGAATATCAGCACCGGCGGCAGCACCGTGTCCCCGTCAATGTTGCACTCCACCGAAAGCTGCCGGGCCAGTTCCGGGTGCTCCAGCAGGTTCTTGCCGCCCATCACCATGCCCTCAGGGCTTTCCGGCAGGCAGTGGGCTATCTGGATGGGGTTGGAGTCCGGGGCCATCACCGAGGTAGAGCCGTAGTAGTTCACTACGCCGCAGGTGTCGCCGCTGATACCCTGGTACAGGTTGTCCCCGGTATCGTCGTCATGGAGCATCCCCGCCCACATGGCCGTGTGCCCGCCGGAGGAGTCCCCAGCCATGATGATCTTCTCCGGGTCAATGGCATAAGCCCCGGCGTTCTTGCGCAAAAAGCGTACGGCGTTGCGGGCGTCCTTAATCTGGGCCGGGAAGGGGGCAATGCCCGAGTGCCGGTACTCCACAATGGCGCACACATACCCCCGCAGGGCCAGCTTGGCCAGGGCGGGCACGTTCATGTAAACATACTGTTTCATCCAGGCCGACCCCTGGACGAACACATAGCAGGGCAAAGGGTTCACTGCCTGCCCTTCCATAGGCGGGTAATGCTGGTTGCGGCTGAAGGGTGCCAGAATCTGCAACCGCAAGGGCGTGCCGTCTATGTTGGCGTACTCCACGTCGTGCAGATAGGCCACGCCGGGCTCGTCCCCGGTGCTCTCTATCACCTGCACGCCCTCCGGGCGGCCCTCATACGCGGGGATCTCCTCGTAGGTCCATTCTTTTACTTCCATAGGATGCCTCCTTAAAATATTGATAGCCCTCTGCCGGCAGCGCGCAAAAGGCCGCTTACCAGCCCGGCCTTCCGGCCCCCTTTGCGCGCCCCACAGGTCCTTACCACAATTATAACAGAAAACACTTTTCTATTCCAGACTTTTTTGCGTTTATTCCAGGCAACCTATCTCTTCCCCTACGCATTTGCCACAAAATCCCCCTATAGCCCGGTGCCTTCTCTCGCCAATCATCCAATCGCCAAGGTTTCGCTTTTGCGCCAAGCGCTCCCGTCATGCAACACGGCCGCCCCGCCTCCCCGGCCTTGCCGCGGGAAATCCCCCCGCCCCCTCTTCCTCCCGCCAAACACAAAAACAGCGCCCCAAAGGCCATCGCCTCCGGGACGCTGTTTCCGCTTTCAACCCTTGAAACCCTTATACGCTTTAAAATTGATACCTTGCGCCCGTGCGGTACGCCTCATAGGCGCCCACCATCAGCCGGGTCAGGGCCAGGGCGTCGTCAATGCCGTTGGGGGCTTCCCCGCCCGCCACCACCGCGTCAATCCACCCGTCTATGGGCATAGGGTCCGGGGCAGGCAGGTCTTGCACCTGTACCACCTGGCCCCCTGTTTCCCGGCTGCTGTATTCCAGCACGTCGTTGTGCACCATCAACGAGCCCTGGGTGCCGCTCACCTCCAGCACATAGGGGTTGCCCTCGGTAACAAACCCCGTTTCCGACACACCAATGGCCCCGTCCGGGAACGCCAGCACAGACACCGCATTGTCCTCCACAGGTTTCCCGGTAACCTGGGTGAACAGGGAAACCACCGACTGGGGCTCGCCCATCAGCCAGTGCAGGGTATACATGGGGTGGGCCCCCAGGTCCATCATAGCCCCGCCGCCGGTCTGGGCCGCGTTGTAAAAGTGCTCCGGCAGCCAGCCGGCACTGCTGCCGTTGTGTACATTGCGCACCCGCGCATAGGTGATCTGCCCCAGTTGGCCGCTCTGGGCCAGTTCCTTGGCCGCTTTCAGGGCAGGCCGGGTCTTGTGGGGGTAAGATATGGTAAACTTCACCCCGCTTGCCCGCACGGCGGCCGCAATCTCCTGTGCCTCTTCGTTGGTAAAGGCCAGTACTTTTTCCGTAAAGATATGCTTTTTCGCCTTGGCAGCGGCCAGCAGCACCTGGGTGTGCTGGCTGGTGGCCGTCGTGACCTGGATCCCGTCGATAGCCGGGTCAGCCCAAATGGCCTCCAGATCCGGTTGAAAAGGCACCCCCAGCTTTTGGGCGGTTTCCTGGCCCCTGGCCGGGTCGTCGTCCCACAGGCAGCAAAGCTGGGCCTTGGGGTTCTTTTGAATGGCCTGGGCATACTCCATGGTATGTACGTGCCAGGCGCCAATAGCGGCTATTTTCATAAGGTCCCTCCTCCTTCCAGAATATGCAGAATATGTCCCTTTACTTATACAGCGGCCCATAGGTCCGGCAGGCCCGGTAGTCCGCTGCCTCTGGGTCCTCGGTACCAAAGGCAGCCCAGGCGTGGGGGCGGAACACCCGCCCGGCCTCCACATTGTGCATATTGACCGGTATGCGCAGCATGGCGGCCAGGGTGATCAGCTCGGCCCCCACATGGCCGTACACCGTTACCCCGTGGTTCGCGCCCCAGTTGGACATCACGCTGTATACATCGCTGAATGCCCCCCGGCCGGTCAGTCTGGGCACAAACCAGGTGGTCGGCCAACTGGGGTCCGTGCGCTTGTCAATCACCGTGTGGATCCCGTCCGGCAGGTCCGCGGTCCAGCCCTCTGCCAACTGCAAAACCGGCCCGATGCCGTCCACCACATTCACCCGCAGCAAGGTCACGGGCATCTCCGCCCGGCAGCGGAAGTGGCTGGAGAACCCGCCCCCCCGGAAGTATTCATAGTTGGCCCGGCACCAGTCCGTAGCCGCCAGGCAGGCCGCCACATCCTCCCCCGTCATCTCCCAGAAAGGTTTCATGCAGCCCTGGCCCTCCGCGTTTTTGGCCGCGCCCGAGCCATCCAGGGCCGTGGCCCCGGAGTTGATCAGGTGGATAAATCCGCCTGCTGCCACACCAGCAGGCTTGTGGCCCGTCACCCGCTCACAGGCCGCGGGGCTCCAGTAGGTGCGCACATCGTGGAAACAGGGGGCCGTATTGCTCACCAGCGTGCCCAGCAGCATCGCCACGCCGTTCAGGGTGTCATTCTCCGTGGCAAAGGGGGTCGGGGCCTTGGTGCCGTTCCAGTCAAAGGTAGAAGCCATGATCGCCTCGGTAAAGTCCGCGTTGGGCAGCCAGTCGGTCCACTGGCGCTGCCCCTGGAACCCTCCTGCCACCGCGTTCCGGCCCAAAGCCTCCTCATGCCAGCCCAGTTCGTCCAGCTTGGGGTTGCCATACAGGATGTCCCGGACGATCAGGGTCATCTTGGCGATAAACGCCCAATCCTGGTCTGGCTCCACCACCTTAGAGCGGGTAATCAGCCCAGGCAGATCCTTGCCCTCGTTCAGGTCAAAGCCCTCCTTGCAGTTCTCCTTTATCCAGGCAAGGGCCTTCTCATACTCCGCCCGGTCGTAAATCTCCAGGGCAATGCGCCGCAGGATCTCCGTCATATCCACCCACTCGGCCCGGATACCCAGGTACTTCTGGAACATATCCCCGTTGCAGTAGCTGCCGGCAATGCCCATCGCCACGCCGCCCAGGTTCACATAGGCTTTATTCTTCATCCAGCCCACGGCCACCGCGCCCCTGGCAAAGAGCAGTATCTTCTCTGCCACATCCGCGGGGATGGTCCCGTCGCCCAGGTCCTGCACGTCGTGGCCATAGATGGAAAAAGCGGGCAGGCCCTTTTGGGCATGGGCAGCCATCACCGCCGCCAGGTACACGGCCCCCGGCCGCTCGGTGCCGTTAAACCCCCACACAGCCTTAATGGTCTGGGGGTCCATGTCAAAGGTTTCGGTTCCATAGCACCAGCAGGGGGTCACGCTCAGGGTCGCCACCACATTTTGCCCGGAAAACTCCTCCGCGCATTTTGCGGCCTCTGCCCCGCCCCCAATAGTGGTGCTGGAAACCACACATTGCACCGGCGTGCCGTCTGGGTATTTTAGGCTGCTGCCAATCAGTTCCGCCGCCCTCCGGGCCATGCCCATGGTCTGGGCCTCCAGCCCCTCCCGTATGCCGCCCCAGCGGCCGTCAATCACCGGGCGTATGCCGATTTTCGGGTAATTCATTTTTCTGCCTCCTTAGGGTTTCTGCTTTTATGTAGCGCCTCGTCCTCTGGGTTAAATACCTTGTACCCCGGATGCCGCCCGGTAACCTGGTAGTAGCCCCGCAGGCCGATCAGCTTTTGTATGTTCTCCCGGCTAATGTCATAGCTGCCCCCCAATATCACCGCGTTAATGGTAATCTTTGCCCACAACTCCAGGCTTTCCATGCGGTAAAAAGCCGTCAGCACATCGCTGCCCACCGCCAGGGCCCCATGGTTCTCCAGCAGCATCACATCGTGCTCCTCCAGGTAAGGCGCAATGGCGTCGGGCACCTCCCTGGTGGAGGGGGTGCCGTAGGGGGTCAGCGGCACCGAGCCGATAACCGCCACATCCTCAATCATGTTATACATATCCATCGCCTTGTGGGCCACGGCAAAGCCGGTCGCCCCCGGCGGGTGGGCGTGCACCACGCTGGCCACGTCCGGGCGTTTTTCGTAGCAGCGCAGGTGCATCTTTATCTCGCTGGAGGGCCGGTAGCCCTCCCCGGCCTCCAAAAGGTTCCCCTGGCTGTCTAAAAGCACCAGCTTATCCGGGGTGATGAAGGCCTTGCTTATCCCCGTAGGGGTGGCAATCACCCTGCCGTCCGGCAGGCGCGCGCTCACATTACCGTCGTTGGCCGCCACCCAGCCCAACTGCCACATCTTGTGGCATATGTCGCAAATCTGTTCCGAAATGCCCTGGTAATCTTCCATAAAAACTCCTCCTTGTTGACAGGCAACCGGTGCCATGCTATAATACCCGCAGGGTATTTCAGTAGAGCCAAAACTTGCAAAGCAAGTTTACAAATCGCCCTGGCGATTTGGCAAGGCGCAAAGCGGCTTGCTGCTATGCTATAATACCCACAGGGTATTTCAGTAGAGTCGAAACTTGCAAAGCAAGTTTACAAATCGCCCTGGCGATTTGGCAAGGCGCAAAGCGGCTTGCTGCTATGCTATACTAATTGCATTATAGTACGTTTCGCCTTTTGTTTCTTGGACAAATCCGCCTGCAAATTAGGAGTATATTCACCTTTTTACCTTTTCAAGCATTATGGGTTATAACAGCTTATACGAGAACCAGCGCCGGGGCACCTTTGACTTCCCCCTGGCCTTATACGATGTAGACCGCTCCTCCCCCCGCTACCAGATGCCCCTGCACTGGCACCTGGAGTATGAGTTGATTTTGGTGCGCAGCGGCGCCTTCCACCTGACCATCGACGGCCGCGGCCTGCCCATGGGACCTGGGGACTGCGCCTGGATCGGCGAGGGGGCGGTCCACGGCGGCATCCCCCAAAACAGCGTCTACCAGTGCGTGGTGGTAGATTTGGGCGCGCTGCTCCACAACACCCCGGTCTGTGTCCGCAACGCCCAGGAATTCCTGGCGGAAGAGGGCGGTTTCAGTGGGGTGTTCCCCGCCGGCAGCAGTCAGGCCCAACTGGCCGCCCGGCTTTTCAGCGCCCTGGTGGGCCGGGCGCGGGGCTATGAGTGGACGGCTATGGGGCTTTTATGGCAGATGATGGGGGGCCTGCTCCAGGTCAAAACCCCGGCCAAGCCCCCCATCAAAAACCGCAAACGCATCCTCCAGCTTAAAAATGTGCTGACCTTTATCCGGGACAATTACGACCAGCCCGTTGCCCTGTTTGAGTTGGCCCAGGTGGCCGGCATGAACCCCAAGTATTTCTGCCGGGCCTTTGCCCAAATGACCGGCCGCACCCCCATCGGGTACCTGAACTACTTCCGGGTCGAGCAGGCCGGTGAGCGCCTGGCCCTAACAGACGAGGCCGTAACGGACATGAGTTATTTCTCCCGCACCTTCTCCCGCCTAAAGGGTATGTCCCCCTCCGCCTACCGGAAACAGCAAGCCCCTGGGCCGTAAGGGGCGGCCTTGCCCTCTCCCACTGCGCCCTGCCGTTTCGGCCCACACTTCCCCCACCCATAAAGGCGTGCCCCAGGGAACCTCCCTGGGGCACGCCTTATTTATGCTATCCATCGCTTTTCTTTCCCCTTCCGGGGGTTGGGGGCCTATCCGGGAATAAACCCGTCCAAAACCTCCAGCAAAACCGTCCGGGCCTCTTCCATGCTCCCCTGGGCGTTTGCCCGCACAACGGTGGGTATACCCTGTAACGAGAACGCCGCCATACAACTGTAATGCCCTTCGCCGTAGGTAATCTGCATGATCTGCGCCTCCAACCCGCTGGTGGCCGTGTAGGTTTCCCGCTCCAGTTCCGTGTTCTCCGTAAAATCGTACCCGTGGAACTTCTCGTCCCAGCCCTTCCCCTGGGCGTCCATCCGCTCTGTAAACACTTCGCTTTCCACGTCAATGTCCACCTGGCCGATCTCAAAACACCCGTGGGCCCGTATATGCTCCAATTCCGGCTGGGTGATCACCACAAACTGTCCGCCGCTCTTCTTGTGCCCTAAATCGATCTGAAAACCATACTCCTTAGCCGGGGCCGCGTCCAGTACTGGGTTGTTCATCAAATCCAGCCCGATAAACCCCTCCACCGCCTCCCAGGAGTCAAAGGCGAAAAGTTCCGCCGGCTGGCCGTCCAGGGCCTGCACCTTCTCCGAAAGGCTCTCCAGCGGGTAATAGGCGATCCCTTCGGACAGCCAGACCGTCCCCGCCTCATCCTTCTCCGTAATCTGCACCCGGAACATCGACGCCACCGCCCCTATGGTGCAGGTCATCAGCAGTATGGCCACTGCCACACTGGCAACCAACCGTTTCCGCTTTTCCATTGCAAATTCCCTCCTTGTCCCGTCCTGGAGGATCCCATCCAGCAGTGCCTGGGCCCGTCCGGGGGCCGGGTTTAGTTGATCAAACATCCGGTTCAAATCACGTTGTTCCATAGCCCTCTTCCTCCAGTTTCAATTTCAGTTTCTTCCTTGCCTGTACCAGCCGGGCGCGCACCGTGGCGGGGTTTTCCCCCAGCATCTGTGCCACCTCCCCGGTGGTGTAGCCCTGGTAGTAGTGCAGGTAGAGCACCAGCCGGTGGGGTTTCGGCAATGCCGCCACCTGCTCCCACACCTGCCGGTCCCCCGGCCCCTCCCAGGTAAGGGTATCCAGCGCCTCGCTGCCCGCCTGCCGGGTGCGCCACCAGTACTTCAGTTGGTTGCGGCACTCGTTCCGGGCCGTAACGATCAGCCAGGCCTTCTCGTGCTCCGGATCACGGAATGGCCTTGCCTGTTCCATCGCCTTTCGAAAGACGGTCTGGGTGGCGTCCTCCGCATCGGCCACCTGTTTCATCAGCACCAGGCAGATCTGGTACACCATCTTATAATGCCGCTGATACAGGTCCGCCAGTTCCTCTTGAGAAAATCCGCTGGCCATTTGCCCGCCCCCTTTCCTCTTTCTGTTTACTACACAATCCACCGGCCCAAATTGTTGATGCCCCGCAAAATTTTTTTTGCCGACCCCCTTCGCCAAAGGAAGAAACCGCAGCCCCATGCTATCTCCTGCTCATCCACCCGCACACAAAAAAAGAGGCCCCCACAAGGGGAGCCTCCCGAAAAGCTTGGTTTAGGAATTGATAGCGGTAACAACGCCGGAGCCAACCGTACGGCCACCCTCACGGATAGCGAAACGCAGGCCCTCTTCAATGGCGATGGGGGTGATCAGTTCCACGTCCATGTCCACGTTGTCGCCGGGCATACACATCTCGGTGCCTTCGGGCAGGGAGATCACGCCGGTCACGTCCGTGGTACGGAAATAGAACTGGGGACGGTAGTTGTTAAAGAAGGGGGTATGGCGGCCGCCCTCGTCCTTGGTCAGCACGTAAACCTGGCCCTTAAACTTGGTGTGGGGATGGATGGAGCCGGGCTTGGACAGCACCTGGCCGCGCTCGATCTCATTGCGCTGCACACCGCGGAGCAGTACGCCCACGTTGTCGCCGGCCTCGGCGTAATCCAAAGTCTTGCGGAACATCTCGATACCGGTGACAACCACCTTGCGGGTCTCCTCGGTCAAACCGACCAGTTCCACTTCCTCGCTCAGCTTAAGCTGGCCACGCTCCACACGGCCGGTAGCCACGGTGCCGCGGCCGGTAATGGTCATAACGTCCTCCACAGGCATCAGGAAGGGCAGGTCGGCCTTGCGTTCGGGGGTGGGGATATAGCTGTCAACCGCGTTCATCAGCTCCAGAATGGAAGCATACTCGGGGG
>CANOFK010000008.1 GCA_947565265.1 uncultured Clostridia bacterium
TGTCCCCTTCTGGCCAAAAATTCGTCATTTCCTCTATTTTCAAACAAGCCCTAGACGCAAAACAGGAAAAAGCGAAAAAGGTAAAATAGATCCAATTTCCAGAAGGAGGAATCAGAATGAAAACCGTAACACTGGGCCGCACAGGTATTGTGGCCAACAAAACCGCTTTTGGGGCGTTACCCATCCAGCGGGTAAGCGCGGAATACGCCGGCAAACTGCTGCGTAAAGCCTACGAGGCCGGCGTAAACTTCTTCGACACCGCCCGCTCCTACAGCGACAGCGAGGAGAAAATGGGCCTGGCCCTGGCCGATGTGCGGGAGAAGATATTTATTGCCACCAAAACCCCTTCAACCACCGTGGAGGGCTTTTGGAAGGACCTGGAAACCAGCCTGCGCCTTTTGCAAACCGGTTACATCGACGTGTACCAGTTCCACAACCCGGCCTTTTGCCCAAAGCCCGGGGACGGCACCGGCCTGTACGAGGCAATGGAAGAGGCCAAGGCCCAGGGGAAGATCCGGCATATCGGCATTACCAACCACCGGCTGAAGGTGGCCGAAGAGGCCGTGCGCTCCGGCCTGTACGAAACGTTGCAGTTCCCCTTCTGCTACCTGGCCACGGAAAAGGAACGGGCCCTGGTAGAACTGTGCAAAGCGCAAAACGTAGGCTTTATCTCCATGAAAGGGCTTTCCGGCGGCCTGATCACCAACGCGGCCGCTGCCTTTGCCTGGCAGGGGGCTTTTGACAATACCCTGCCCATCTGGGGCGTACAGCGGGAGGAAGAGCTGGACGAGTTCCTGGGCTTTATGGCCGCGGCCAACCCACCCAGCCTGGACGACCCTGCCATCCAGGCGGCCATTGAGAAGGACCGGGCCGAGCTTACCGGCAACTTCTGCCGCTCCTGTGGGTATTGCCTGCCCTGCCCGGCCAACATCAATATCCCTCAGTGTGCCCGGATGAGCCAGTTGATCCGCCGTAGCCCCTCGGCCAACTGGCTGACCCCCGATGCCCAGCAAATGATGCTGAACATTGAGAACTGCGTGAATTGCGGCCACTGCAAAAACCACTGCCCCTATGAGCTGGACACCCCCGCCCTGCTCCGGCAGAACCTGGCGGACTACAAAAACATCCTGACCGGCACGGTAAAGGTGTAGCGGCCGCTGCCGGGGCCGCGCCCCCTACCGGGGCAACAGACTTACATAATAGTGGCGTTATCCATACAAAAAGGCAGAGGGCCCCTAGGGGCGCACCTCTGCCTTTGTTTGGCCACGCTTTACGCAATGCCGTATTTGCGCACAAATTCCAGCATATTTTCCACCCAATGGGGGTACCGGAACCCGGCGCGGATGTCGTCAGGGGAGATGTAAGCCCCGCCCATCACGGCCTGCATGGCAGCCTCGGCCACCATAGCCTCTTTGGTATAGGGGTCGGCCATGTACTCTTCAAAGGTAATGTTCATCTTCAAATCCATACCGCCCACAGCCCCTATATAGAAAAAGCTGTCCTTGCCCAGCAGTTGGCCCATGCGCTCTATACACGCAATGCCCTCGCGCATTTGGGCCACCGTAATGGTGCGGGTATAAGCCCCGGCCTGTTTGGGTTCCATTTTGCGTTCGCCTCCTGCCAATATTTGGTCCACAGTGGTTCCCAGCACGCTGGCCAGTTCCGGCAGCAGGGTGATGTCCGGCAGGGTTTCCCCCCGTTCCCATTTGCTTACCGCCTGAAAGGATACGTGCAGCTTTTCCCCCAGTTGGTTCTGGGTCAGCCCCAACTGTTTGCGCAGGCGGCAGATGTGCCTGCCCGCCTTCATGGGTATCAGTTCCATGTGCGTGCCCCCTTGTGTGTTGGTGCGCCTTACAAAAAAGAGTATAGGCAACACCGCACAAAGACCGGCCTACGGCCTTTGCACACGATTTGCTTGCACTTTTTCCGTCATAGCGCACAGCTTTCGCTTGCCAATCGATAGATTGGATGCCCTCAATCTGTACACTTTGACGAAAAAATTGACTGTGCAACTTGTGCACAATCTTTGTGCGGTGTTGCTTATTTTACCCCATAACCGCCCCCGGCGCAATAACCTGCCGGGCGATTCCCCCCGCCCCGCCTCCCCCGGCGGTTGAATATTCCGGCAGGGTATGCTATACTTACAAGCAAAGGGGGCTGCTATCATGAAAATCAAATGGCTGCAAATCGCTTGTATGTGCCTGGTGTTGCTATGTGTGCTGGGCCTGGGCTGGGAGGTCTATATGGACAACCTGAACCATATGGCCCTGCTCTACGTTTTCGGCGCTTTCGGCATCTGCGGCTTTCTTGCAAACGCCGCCCTGGCCGTGTACCGCGTTTACTTGGAACTGAAAAAGTGAATTTGCCCCGTGCCCACGGCAGGGGACCGGGTAGCGCCGGCAGGCTATCCGGTATAACGGCCCTGTATGGAAAAATAATGGTAGGGGCCAAAAAATGAAAGGCGGTGTGCCATGCGGATCATCCTCTCCCCGGCAAAGAAAATGCGCGTTGATACGGACAGCCTCCCCATAAGGGGCCTGCCCGCTTTCCTTCCCCAAACGGAACAGTTGTTGGTAGCGCTGCGGGCCATGCCGCCCCAGAAACTGCAAGCCCTTTGGAAGTGCAACGACAGTATTGCCCGGCAGAATGTAGAGCGGTTACAGGCCATGGACCTGCGGCGGGGCCTGACCCCGGCGGTCCTGTCCTATGAGGGCATCCAGTACCGCTATATGGCGCCGGGGGTTATGGAGGCCGGCCAGTTGGGCTACCTGCAAGAACACCTGCGGATCCTCTCCGGGTTCTACGGGCTGCTGCGGCCCTTTGACGGCGTTACCCCCTACCGGCTGGAGATGCAGGCCAAGCTGGCGGTAGACGGCGCGGAAAACCTCTACGCCTTTTGGGGCGGCCGTTTGGCAGAGCCGCTGGCGGACAGGGCGGGCTGGGTGCTGGATCTGGCCTCCAAAGAGTATAGCCGGGCCGTCACGCCGTATCTTCCCAGTGACATGGTTTTTACCTGTGTATTCGGCCAGTGGGCCAACGGCAGAGTTGTGGAAAAGGGCACCCTTTGCAAAATGGCCCGGGGCCAGATGGTGCGCTGGCTGGCCGAAAATAACGTGGAGCGGCCGGAAGAGGTCCGCAACTTTGCGGACTTGGATTACCGCTTTGACGCCTCGCTATCCACCCCAAACCAATATGTATTTATACAAGGAGGACATTGATATGTTAGAAGCGGGAACAAAAGCCCCGGCATTTACCCTGCCGGACAAGGACGGCAACCTGGTTTCGCTGGCCAGTTTTGCGGGCCGGAAGGTGGTACTGTACTTCTACCCCCGGGACAATACCCCCGGCTGCACCCGGCAGGCCTGCGCTTTTGCGGCTGCCTATGAGGCATTCCAAAGCATCAACGCCGTGGTGATCGGCATTAGCAAAGACTCCGTAGCCTCCCACCAGAAATTCGCCGGGAAACACGGCCTGCCCTTCCTCCTGCTCTCCGACCCGGAGCTGGCCGCCATCCAGGCCTATGGCGTGTGGCAGGAGAAGAAAAATTACGGCAAAGTAAGCATGGGCGTGGTGCGCTCCACCTTTGTCATTGACGAGGCCGGGGTCATCGAAAAAGTTATGCCCAAAGTGAAACCGGATACCAACGCGGCGGAGATTTTGGCATACCTGCGCGGGGAGAAGTAGGCGCCCGCTATAGGCCCCGCCTGGCCCCATAGCCCTACTAAAGAACCGCCCGCTCTCCGGGGATTCCGGAAAGCGGGTGGTTTTCGGGTATTGGGGAGGCTGCGCCGCGCAGGCTACAGGGGGCGTTATTGTGCCAACACGCCGTGCCCATCCCGGCGCAGGATATATAGCTGCTCCTCCTGCCCGGTTCCGGCATTCACGTAGCTAAGCACTTCGGTCCCGTCCGCCGCCGTGCAGTGGAACTCCCAGCAAAGCACCTCATAAAGCCCCGGCGTGGGGATCACCGCCAGGGTCCCGCTGTCCGCGCGCAGGGCGGGGCTGAGGGCCTGTTCCGCCTGCTCCCGGCTTAGCCGGGGCCCGTCCAGGTCCCGCTGCCGGTGGTTCATCAAAAAACCTGTGCTGTCAAATTCCACAGCGCCGCCCTGGTCCAGTTCCACCACCACCTTGACCAGGTCAGGGTAGCACCATGCCTCTTCCCCGGCCACCTCCGCGGTACTGTGGAAGTTAATGGCGCACAGGTTGTCGCTGATCACATAATAGCTCTCCCGCATGGCGGGGAACCCCAGCCCGTCCAGGTATTTCCGGGCAGCGGCCAGTGCCTGGCTGTAGCCCAGGCGGCTTGTTTCCACAGCCCCGGCTTTTTTGTAGTAGGCAGGCTCGCCCCCTTGCCGGGTGATGTTCACCATGGAATCCCCCCAGGTAAAGGACCACACAGGCAGGCTGCCGCCCCCTTCCCCGGCAAAGGCCAGTTCGCCGGGGTCACATCCCAGAAAACGGGCCGCCTCCTTGGCCGCCTCCTCACGGGAAACCCCTTCCCTGTCCTGTAGGTAGGCCGGGCTGCGGCGGCTGATGTGGTCGGAGAAAGGCCCGTCGTACAGCAGGGTAGGGATGGCGGCGAACTCCTCCGCCACCGCGTCAAAGTCATCGTCCAGCAGGGCCAGTTGGTCGATCTCCGTAACGTTGTTCAGCAGGCTGACGGTCTGCACAATATGGTCCCCCTCGGCGCGCAGGCGGGACTGGATGTCCGTAAGGGCCTCGGCCAGCTTGCCGGCATATTCCCGCAGGGCGGCAAGGCTTTCCATGTCCGGTTTCTCCAGCCCCTTGCCGGAGAAGGATTTGCGGCTCAGGGCCATGGCAAAGTCCCCCGTCTGGGAGAGGAACCGGCTGACCCGCTCCGATTTTTCCTGGGAAAAAGGCAGGGCCGCCAGCGCGGCCTTGGCCCCGCCGCTCTGCTCCAGCAGTTGGGCCGAAACCGCGCTCTGGGTAGAGGCCGTGCCCGCGTACATGGCCTTTTGCAGGGTAGACTGCATCCCGGTCACATAGCCGGCCAGGTCGCTGAGGGCCCGGCGGTACACATATTCCAGGTGGGTCTGGGTGGCCTGCCTACCCAGGTGGGCGTCCATCCAAAAGCCCCAGGGCAGCAAAAGAGCTGCCAAAACAAAGGTGCCAAGGCGGATTTTCGCGGTGCGTTTCATAGGGTATGCACTTCCCTTCCAGGTGATCTCAGGAATATTTTAGCGGATTGGTAGAGAAAAATGCGGCGGCCCAATTATTTTTTGACTGGAAAAATGTTCTATGCTATAATACCCACAGGGTATTTCAGTAGAGCGAAAACTTGCAAAGCAAGTTTACAAACCGCCCTAGCGATTTGGCAAGGCGCAAGGCGGCTTGCAGCTATGCTATAATATCATAAGGGTATTTCAGTAGAGCGAAAACTTGCAAAGCAAGTTTACAAACCGCCCTGGTGATTTGGCAAGGCGCAAGGCGGCTTGCAGCTATGCTATAATATCAAAGGGTATTTCCGTAGAGCCAAAACTTGCAGGGCAAGTTTGCAAACCGGCAGCGCGGTGTTTCAACGGGTGCAAGGGAGTTTTTGGGGCCGTAGGCGGCCACCGGGAGGGGCAGATGAGGATACTGGGAATAGACCCCGGCTATGCCATTGTGGGCTACGGGGCCATTGACGCGGTAAACGGCCGCTACAGGCCGGTAGAATACGGGGCCGTGACCACCAAAGCTGGCGAGGACTTTGGCCTGCGGCTGCGGGAGATTTACGATGGTATGGCCGAGTTGCTGGATACCCTGCGCCCCCATGCGGTGTCGGTAGAAAAGCTGTTTTTCCTCAACAACAAGACCACGGGCATCGGCGTGGCAGAGGCCCGCGGGGTGATCCTGCTGGCCCTGTCCCAGGCAGGGGTGCCGCTGTTTGAGTACACGCCCATGCAGGTCAAGCAGGCGGTCACAGGCTATGGTAAGGCCCAAAAGCATCAGGTGCAGGAGATGACCCGCAAACTGCTGGGCCTGCCGTCCATCCCCAAACCGGACGACGCCGCCGACGCGCTGGCTATGGCCATCTGCCACGGCCAGGCGGCGGGCTCGCCCCTGCGGCGGGGGCTGTTGGCAGGGCGGCAGGGGCAGGCGGGGTAAACCGTTGTCACCCGCCAAGGCCGGCAAACCCTGTTGTTTACAATTATACGCTTGATTTTTCACCTGCCGGGTGATACATTGGGAACGGAGGGAACAAAGTGATCTACAGCTTAACAGGAAAGGTCGTCCACACCGAGCCGAATATGGCGGTGATCGACGTAGGCGGGGTGGCGTTCCAGTGCGCCACCTCCATGAACACCCTGCGGGCCATGCCCCGTACCGGCGGGCAGGCCACGCTCTACACACATATGGCCATCCGGGAGGATGCCTGGAACCTCTACGGCTTTTACACCCAGGCCGAGTTGCGCTGTTTCCGGCTGCTTACGGCCATTACCGGTGTGGGCCCCAAAGCCGCGCTGGCTATTTTGTCGGATATGGCCCCCGAGGACGTGGCCCTGGCCGCTGCCGGGGCGGATGCCAAACGCTTTACCCGGGCCAGCGGCGTGGGCAATAAACTGGCCCAGCGCATCGTGCTGGAGCTCAAAGACAAGGTAAAGGGCCTGGCCTTCCCCGGCGTAGACCCGGCGGCCGTCCAGCCAGGGGGGCCCTCTGCCTCCGGCCACGCGGCCCAGGCAGCCGAGGCCCTGGTCACCTTGGGCTATTCCCCTTCCGAGGCCGCTGCCGCCGTAGGCCGCCTGGACGCCCAGCTCCCCCCCGAGGAACTGATCCGGCTGGCGCTAAAGTCCTTTGGGGGCGCCTAAGCCTGCCAGACCCGCCAGGAAGGATAACATCGTAATAAGGGCATGGCGGGCGCCTTGTGCCCGTGTGTGCCGGTGGAGGTGTAAACGTGCAACAGAAAATCCAAAAAACGGTGAAGGCCGTTTTGGGCCTGGCCTTGGGGGTGTTTATTGGGCGCTCCCTTTGGCTGCGCCAGGACGTACAGGCCCGCCCCCAGGCATACGCCGCCAATTCCGCCCCCTGGTACACCCCCCTGCTGGTAGAGGGCCTCATCCTGCTGGCAGTTTTTCTGGTTGGCGGGGCGGTATGGTGGTTGGCCGGCAGAAAGGGCTAGAGTCTGTTTTAAAACCGGAGAAATGCCGGATTTTTGTCCAAAAACGAGGGCTTTCAAGGAAAAAACCGCAAGAAAGGCTTGCAGCCTTTCGAGGATTTTTGACACAGAAAGCACCGTTTTGGGGCAAAATAGACGGCGTTCCGGCGTTTTAAAACAGACTCTAGGGGTAAACCATAAGCCAGCCCCACCCATTGCGCAACAAGGCTACATATCACCGGCGCGCCCTGTGGCCGCCAAGGAGGTTTTGCAATATGCCCGGTAATGATAACGCCCACGCCATACGGCTGTACAATGCCCTGCTGGCACTGGGCGGCGCGGGGGCCGCGGGGGAGATCGCCCAGCGCTGGCCCCTGTCCAAGTCCGCCGATTACCAGAAACAGTATATGTGGGCCCAAACCGTGTGCGGGTATCTGGAGGAGCACTTCAAAGAGAAAAGCATCACAGAGATCCGCGTCCGCTGCTACTGCGAGGACGGGGTAGCGGCCGCCAACCGTATGCGCGGCTACCTGCGCCAGGTGTCCGGCGACCTGAACGGGTTCGCCCAAATGCACAACTGGCGGGAGAAGGGCCCAAAGATCGAGGTCATCAAGGGCGGGCTCCTCTACATCTACCCCATATGCGGCTGTTCCTGCGTCAAACAGGCCAGCGGCCCCCTCTCCAAAACCTGGTGCTACTGCACGCTGGGCCGCGCCAAAAAGCTTTTCTCCCAGGTGTTCGGCCCGAAAGTGGAGGTGGAACTCTGGGAAACCATCAAGTCCGGCGGCAAGCGCTGCGTGATTTTTGTGGACCTGCATAAGGTTTGAGGCCAGGGCCCTTCCCAGCCGGGAACAGCCCTGCAAGAGGAAAGGAGCATCCAGCCCGTGAAGGTAGCGGTCATACAGGCGTCCTCCCAAAAGGAGAAGAACCCCCTGCTGTTCCAATGCACGCAAAAGGCAGCGGGCCGGGGGCATACGGTGGTCAACTTTGGGGTGTTCCCGGAGGAAAGCGCCGATTATACCTATGTGGAAACAGCGGCCCTGGTGGGCCTGCTCCTTTCCAGCGGTGCGGCCGATTTTGTAGTAACCGGCTGTTCCTCCGGCCAGGGGATGATGCTGGCCTGTAACAGCCTACCGGGGGTGCTGTGCGGCTATGTGCCCACTCCCCAGGACGCTTTCCTCTTTGGGCGCATCAACGGCGGCAACGCGGCCTCCCTGCCCCTGGGCCTGGGCTTTGGCTGGTGCGGGGAGCTGAACCTGCAATACACCCTGGACAAGCTGTTCGACGGCCCCCTGGGCGGGGGCTACCCCCCGGAGGACGCGGCCCGCAAGCGCCAGGATACCCGGCTGCTCAAGGAGTTGAACCGCCTTACCAAGCGGGCCCCGGCAGACTGCCTGGGGGCCTACCCGCCGGCGTTGGTGAAGAAACTGTCCGGCCGGGTATGTGTGATGGCGTACATCCGGGCCAACGGGGCCGCCTGGGCCCAGGCCCTGGTTGAAAAATGGCAGCAGGGCCTAAAACAGGAGGCTTTGGAATGAACAGGCTGGTAGAGCAGGCAGTGGCGGAGGTCCGTTCCCTGGAGGAACGGGTGCCGCCGGGAAAACATATCGTTACCGGGGATATCCGCCGGCTTTCGGCCCGGCTTTACCGGGAACTGGGGCAGAAAGAGCTTAGGCAGGTGCTGGCCCTCTGCGAAGAGTTGCTGGTGCAGCGCGACTGGGCGTTGGGGGTGATCGCCTTTGACTGGGCGCACCGTGTCCGGGCCCGGTATGACGAGGGCACCTACGCCGTGTTTTTCGGCTGGCTCAAAGAATACGTGCGGGGCTGGGGGGCTTGCGACGACTTCTGTACCCATGCTTTTGGGGAACTTTTGCGGGCGCAAAAGGCGTTGTTCCCCCAGGTGTGCCGGTGGACAGAGGACCCGGGCTTCTGGGTGCGCAGGGCCGCGGCGGTGGTGCTGCTCCCCTCCATCGGGCGGGACGATTACCAGGGGATCGACCCCTACCGGATCTCGGACGCCCTGCTGGCAGACCCTCACCCCCTGGTCCAAAAGGGCTATGGCTGGATGCTGAAATGCCTGTCGGAGAAGGAGCCGGAAACAGTGGAGCAGTATTTGCGCCGGTGCCACAGTGCCATGCCCAGAACCGCCTTCCGGTATGCGCTGGAGAAGTTTAGCAAGGAAACCCGCCGTGAGTTGATGGCCCTGTAGCGGTCAGTGTGCGGCATCCCAACATAACGAGGTGAACCCCCATGATAGAAAAAAGCGGCGGCATAGGCCGGGGCAGCGCCCCCCAGCAGTACGGCATAGACTGGGACGCCCAGGACGACATGGATATAGAGGGCCGGCTGACAGACAACGGGTATATACCCGGAGACCAGGAAACGGAAAACCCCCTGCGCCCCCGGGCCTTTGCCGACTACATCGGCCAGGACAAGGTCAAGGAAAACCTGAAGATCTATATCGAGGCCGCCAAAAGCCGCCGGGAAACTTTGGACCACGTGCTGCTCTACGGCCCGCCGGGGTTGGGCAAAACCACCCTGGCGGGCATTGTGGCCAACGAGTTGGGGGTGAACCTGCGCATCACCAGCGGCCCGGCCATCGAAAAGCCCGGCGACCTGGCGGCCCTGCTCACCAACCTCTCTCCGGGGGATGTGCTGTTCATCGACGAGGTGCACCGCCTGCCCCGTACGGTGGAGGAGATCCTCTACCCGGCCATGGAGGACTTTGCCCTGGACATCATCACCGGCAAAGGGCAGATGGCCGCCTCCTACCACCTGCCCCTGCCCCGGTTCACCCTGGTGGGGGCCACCACCAGGGCGGGGCAGCTTTCGGCCCCTTTGCGGGACCGGTTCGGGGTGGTGCTGCGGCTGGAGCTCTACAACCCCCAGGAGTTGGGCCTCATCGTCCAGCGCTCCGCACAGATTTTGGACGCGCCCATTGAGGCCGACGCGGCCCTGGAGCTGGCCTCCCGGTCCCGTGGCACCCCCCGCATTGCCAACCGGCTGCTAAAGCGGGTGCGGGACTTTGCCGAGGTGATGAGCGGCGGGGTCATCACCCTGCACACCGCCCAAATCGCCCTGGGGCGCATGGAGATCGACGAACTGGGCTTGGACCAGAGCGACCGGAATATGCTGGCGGCCATTATCAAAAACTATGGGGGCGGGCCCGTGGGCCTGGAAACCCTGGCCGCCGCCATCGGCGAAGAGGCCGTCACCATCGAGGACGTGAACGAACCCTACCTGATGCAGGTGGGGTTCCTCACCCGTACGCCACGGGGGCGCTGCGTCACCCCGGCGGCCTGCGCCCACCTGGGCCTGCCCCTGCCCGCCCGCCTGCGGGCGGACGAGGACCTGCAATTAAGAATGGAGTGAAAAACCGCTAAACAGGAAAAAGGCCCCGCCCCTGGCTGCCCCCAGGCAAAACCCAGGCGGCCCGGGCGGTGGAATGCTGGTTGCGGCAAAAATGCGCATAGGGCAGGGCCCGGCAATATACAATAGAACAAAGGAATAATAGAATAGGAAGGTGTTTTATATGGGACGGCTTTTTGGGACAGACGGTATCAGGGGCATTGCGAATAAAGACCTAACCTGCGAGCTGGCCACCCAGTTGGGGCGGGCGGCGGCACAGGTGCTTACCAGCAAATCCAACCGGCACCCACGGGTGCTTATCGGCAAAGACACCCGCCTCTCCTCCGATATGCTGGAAAGCGCCATGGCGGCGGGGCTGTGCAGCATCGGGGCCAGCGTGGTGACTCTGGGCGTGGTGCCCACCCCGGCGGTAGCCTATCTGGTGGAGAAGTACAAGGCCGACGCGGGCATCATGATCTCCGCCTCCCACAACTCCTTTGAGTACAACGGCATCAAAATCTTCTCCGGCGACGGCTTTAAGCTGCCGGACGACCTGGAGGAGCGCATTGAGGACATCATCCTGGGCCGCACGGATATCTCCGCCCAGTTGCCCCAGGACGAGGGCCTGGGCACGGTCGCCCACGCGGACGACGCGGTGCGGGACTATATCGACCATGTAAAAAGCACCGTGCACTTTGCCCTGGACGGCATGAAACTGGCCATAGACTGCGCCAACGGCTCGGCCAGCGCCACCGCGGAAACCCTGTTTACCGAGCTGGGCGCAACCGTCACCATGCTGAACCAGTCCCCGGACGGGATCAACGTGAACCGGGACTGTGGCTCCACCCATATGGAGGGGCTGATCGAGTACGTGCGCACCCATGACCTGGACGCCGGCGTGGCCTTTGACGGGGACGCCGACCGCTGCCTGATGGTGGACGAAGCCGGCAATTTTGTGGACGGCGACTTCATCATGGCCATCTGCGCCCTGGACATGAAGAGCCGGGGCAAGCTGAACAAAAACACCGTGGTGGGCACCATCATGACCAACCTGGGTTTCCAGAAGTTCTGCGAGGAGAACGGTATGCGCTTTGAGGCCACAAAGGTAGGCGACCGCTATGTGCTGGAGCAGATGCGCCTGGAAAACTACAGCTTTGGGGGCGAGCAGAGCGGCCATGTAATCTTCCGGGACTTCGCCACCACCGGCGACGGGCAGCTTACCGCCTGCCAGTTGCTCAGCCTGCTGCACCGGCGGCAGGGCAAGCTGTCCTCCCTGGCCACGGCCATGCAGCGCTACCCCCAGACCATGGTGAACATCCAGGTAACGCCTGAAGGCAAGCTGGCCTTCTACACCGACCAGCGGGTGCGGGCCGCCATCGATAAAGCCAGCGCCGAACTGGGCGCCGAGGGCCGGGTCATCGTGCGCCCAAGCGGCACCGAGCCCCTGCTGCGGGTGATGGTAGAGGGCCGCGACCAGGCCCACATCCAGGCCCTGGCAGACGAGCTGGCCGGGGTCATCCGGGAGGAACTGTGCTGACAGGAAGGGAAAGGTATGGGGAAAGAGGAGGAAACACATGAGCCAATTTTTGTGCGTGCTGGCGGTTTTTGACCAGGCGACCCAGCGGGTGCTGGAAGGGCACCAGCGGGCGGTTTTGGCGGAGGGGTTCACCGGGCGGCAGACCATGGGCATCCCCTTCCATGTGACTTTGGGCACATTCCCGACAGAGCGCCGGGCTGAACTCACCGAAAAGCTCCAGGGGCTGGAGATGGGCCCGGCGGAGGTGTTTTTCAACCATATGGGGCTGTTTGAGGGGTAGGAGGTGCTGTTCCTGGCCCCGGACGTGGACCGGGCGCTGCTGGACCTTAAGGAGCGCTTTGGCCCCGAGCCAGGCTGGACCGCCCACACCACCATGCTCATCGACCGCCGGGAGAACACCCTGCGGGCCCTGGACATTTTGGGCGGCAGGTTCCGCCGCTTTACCGGCCGCGTCGACCGGGTGGCTCTGTATGAGTTCTTTCCCGCAAAATGGCTGGCTGAAAAGACGCTGGCGGGTTAAGGCCGCCGGAGGTAGCCTAAAAATCGGCCGAATAAAAAAGTAAACAAAACCCAACGTCCGTTACCGGGCCGACGGCGCTCCCACAAAAGCGCCCCCCGTAGCGGCTCAAAAGTTTTTGAAGATTCTCAAGAAACTTTTTTCAAAAATGTTTCTTCGACTTCATCTCCGATGAAGCCGGCCGCCGGAGGCGGCCTTAACAAGGGAGGCAGTAACCATGCGTACAGCGCAATGGCAGGACTACGAACTGATCGACACCTCTGCAGGGGAGCGGCTGGAGCGGTGGGGGAATATCCTGCTGATCCGCCCGGACCCCCAGATCATCTGGAATACCGGGAAACAGGACCCCCGCTGGCAGGCGGCCCACGCCCGGTACCACCGCTCCCATAAGGGCGGCGGCCACTGGGAGGCCTATAAGAAAATGCCCGATATGTGGCAGGTAGGCTGGCAGGGCCTTACCTTCCGGCTCAAACCCATGGGCTTTAAGCACACAGGGCTGTTCCCCGAACAGGCGGTCAACTGGGCCCTGGCCATGGAGCGGATCCGGCAGGCGGGCCGGCCGGTCAAGGTGCTAAACCTCTTCGGCTACACCGGGGCGGCCACCCTGGCCTGCCTGGCCGCGGGGGCTGCCGTCACCCATGTAGACGCGGCCAAGGGCATGGTGCAGTGGGCACGGGAGAACGCCGCTGCCTCCGGCCTGGCGGACAGGCCCGTGCGCTGGCTGGTGGATGACTGCGTAAAGTTCGTCCAGCGGGAGCAGCGCCGGGGCAACACCTACGACGCCATCATCATGGATCCCCCCTCCTATGGCCGGGGGCCGGGGGG
>CANOFK010000009.1 GCA_947565265.1 uncultured Clostridia bacterium
CCGGGGCGGGTGTGGCGGCGCCACAAGGAGGTTGACACGCAGATGCATAAAATTTAGAAAAGGCCCCGGCTGCTGGTGGTTGGCAGCTTTGTGATGGACTTGATCGTTTCCGTACGGGAGCTGCCCGGCTCGGGGGAAACCATTTTGGGGCGCACCTTCTCCACTGCCCCCGGCGGCAAGGGGGCCAACCAGGCTATCCAGGCTGCCAGGCTGGGGGCGCAGGTGGACATGGTGGGCAAGGTGGGGGACGACGACTTCGGCCGCCGGCTGGTGGCCTCGGCCAGGGAGGCGGGGGTGGACATCAGCCATGTGGCGGTGGACAGGGCCCAGCCCTCGGCCATTGGCAATGTGCTTTTGGAAACGGACGGGAACGGCAAAAGCCGGAACCGCATTGTGGTGATACCCGGCGCCAACATGGCCATAGAGCCCGCGGACGTGGCCTTTTTGCAAGACTGCATAGGGATGTACGACATGGTGCTGCTGCAGCATGAGATACCCGCCGAGGTGAACGGGCTGGTGGCGGCCTATGCCGCTGCCGCCGGGGTGCCGGTGATGCTGAACCCGGCCCCGGCCGCGGCAGTGCCGGACGAACTTTTGGGCAGGCTGGCCTATATCTCACCCAATGAGCACGAACTGGAAAGCCTGACCGGCATAAAGGTGAAGGCGGACGGGGTGCTGGACCGGGAGGCCCTGGGCCGGGCCGTGGAAACGCTGCACCGCAAGGGGGCCCGGAACGTGGTGGTTACCTTGGGCAGCGGGGGCGCGGCGGTTTCGGACGGGGCGGAGATCCTCTACAGCCCCTGCGTGGATGCCATACAGGCCGTAGACCCTACGGCGGCCGGGGACAGCTTTGTGGGGGCCTTCTGCACCGCGGTATGCGCGGGGGCGGACCATCAGACGGCCCTGGGGTTGGCCAACTGCGCGGCCTCCCTGACCGTGTCCCGCATGGGGGCCCAGCCTGGGCTGCCCTGGCTGGGCGAGGTGCGGGAACTGCTGGACCGGCTGGGGGATACCCGGATAGACCGGGGCCTGCTGGCCGGGCTGGGCGGCGGACGGACCGGGCGCATCGGCGAAACCGCGGCCCAGGCCCTGGAACGGGGCAAGGAACTGGCCGGCCGGGAACTGGAGCGCTTTATAGCCGGCATGGATGTGGCGGGCTATGAGGCCGCCGCCGGGGTGATATGGGACGCCCAGGCAAAGGGCGGGCGGGTGCACATTACGGGCATCGGCAAGCCCTCCCATGTGGCCAACTACATGGCGTCGCTGCTGAGCTCTACCGGCACGCCCACCTATTTCCTCCACGGGACAGAGGCGGTGCATGGCTCCTGCGGGCAACTGGTGCCGGGGGATGTGGTCATCTGCATCTCCAACAGCGGCGAAACGGCGGAGATGAAATCTACCGTGGCGGCCATACAGAACAACGGCTGCAAGGTGATTGGGGTTTCCGGCAACCCGGAAAGCTGGCTGGCGGAAAGGGCCGACGCCCATATTTTCGCCGGGGTGGAGCAGGAGGGCGGGCCCTTGAACCGGGCCCCGCGGAACTCGGTACTGGCGGAAATGCTGGCGCTGCAGGGGCTGAGCCTGATTTTGCAGGCCCAGCGTGGGCTGACCCCCAGGGAATATGTGCGCTGGCACCCGGGCGGGGCCCTGGGCGCCCTGCGGGACAACGAGCGCTGAAACGCTTAGCGGGCAGAAAAATGGGAATACTGGAAACCAGGGGGACGGCCTGGTTTGGCATGGATAGGCTCCCGGCGGGCCGGGAGGTGCAAGGAGGTGCACGGAAGTATGATCGTATTGAACAGCGGACGGCTGGAAGTGGCCATTGACCGGGACACCGGGGCCATACGGCAGGTGACGGACCTGCGTACCGGCACGGTGGTGGCCAAGGGGACCCAGCGGGAGGCTTTTATCCTGGAGCGGGAAGAGGGCTGCTTTTCCTCCGGCTACCGGCGTTTCTCTTACCGGGAGGAGCCGGGCAGGGTGGAACTTTGCTGGCAGCGGGAGGACGGCGTGGCCGTGGAGGCACAGGTACGGGTGCGGGGGGAGGCCATCGCCTTTACCGCCCGGGCCTATGGGAACAGGGACTTCCCCCTGTGCAGCCTGGAGTACCCGTTGATCAACGGCATAAGGAGCATTGGCGGGGACGAGGACTACCTGGCCCATGCCTATGCCACGGGGTTTTTGGTACAGAACCCCCACGGGGCCTTTGAAAAGGAAGGGGACGGCCTGCGGCATATGCCCTACCCGGAGTCCTTCTCCGGGGCGTCGATGCAGTTTTTTACCTACTACACCCAGGGGCTGTGCGGGCTGTACTTTGCCGCCGAGGACGGCGGGTTTTACCAGAAGTGGCTGGATTTTTATAAGTCCGGCGACGCCCTGCGGGCCAGCCAGGCCTTTGGCTATGAGGATGTGGGGCCGGGCAAGCCGGTGGAGAGCCACTGGGACTTCCTGATGCAGGCCACGGAAGGGGACGGCTGGTACGAGGCGGCGGACCTGTATAAGGCGTGGGCCCTGGGGCAGGTGTGGTGCCGGCGGGGCCGGCTGCGGGACCGGCCGGCCGAAGAAAAGGCTGGCTGGCTGCTGGAGGATACCGGCGCCGTGACCTTTGGCATAAACGGGATGCACGACCGGGCCAAGTGGATACGCAAATACCGGCAGGCTGTGGGCGCGCCCTTGTTCCATGTGACGGGGCCGGACTGGCCACGGGTGCCCCAGACCTACGGCAGCGGTGTGCCGGGGGGCTACCCGGACTGGTTCCCCACCCGGTTCCACCCGGAAAATGTGCGGGCCTGGCAGGAGGACGGCGGGCATTTTGCCCCCTTTGAGTTCGACTTTTTGGTGGACCCGGAGAAGGGGGACAGGGAAAAGCTACAGGCCAGCCTGCAAAAATGGCCGGAGAAACCGAAGTCCCATGACGGGTACAAGTTCCATATGCTTTGCCCCCTTTGCGGGTACACCAGGGAACTGCACCGGGAACGGGACAGGCAGGTGGTGAAGGAGTGCGGCGCGGACGCCATGTACTATGACATCTCCGCCAACAACATTTTGAAAACCTGCATGGAGGAGGGCCACGGCCACCCGGTGGGGGCCGGCCGGCAGATGACGGAGGGCTACCGGGAAATATACCGGGACACCCGCCGGGCCCTTTCGGCGGACAGGGGGCGGTATATCCCCCTGGGCACGGAGATGATTAACGAAAGCCTGCTGGACGTGCTGGACTTTTACCAGGCCAGGGCCAACGCCCAGCCCTGCTCGGCTTTGGAGCTGTGGCCCTACCGGACGCTGCTGCGGCTGAACCGGGCCTGGCTGGTGCCCATGTTCCAGTATGTATACGCCGGGTATGCCCCGGTGCGGATGGACGGCTGGGGCAAGCTGGCCGCCGAGGGCGGCGACCTGGTGTACCATACCATTGCCAAAACCTACCTTTGGGGCGGGCTGTTTGAGATCAACAGCGAATACAGCCCCATGGAGGTGATAGACGGGGCAGGGGAGAACAGCTCGGACGAGCATTACTGCCGGCTGGAGCCCAGGGGCTACCGGTTCGACGAGGGGATAGGGGCCTATATACGGAAGTTTGCCGCCCTGCGCACAGGCCCTTACGGGAAGTTTTTGGCCTATGGGGAGATGCTGCGGCCCCCAGAACTGGTTTGCCGGAGGACGCCCCGCACCTACCTGCAATATAACCTGAGCGCCGGGACCGCGGAGCAGAACACCAGCGGCGCCATTACCCGGAACAGCGTGGTGGCCCAGGCCTACCGGCTGGAGGGGGAAGTAGCGGTCTTTTTGGCCAACACCACGGCCCAGCCCCAGGAGGTGGCGGTGGATGTATCGAGAATAAAGGATGCGCCGGCATGGTTGGCGTGTTTGGACTATACGGACGAAAACCAGACGGAAAAGGTGGTGGATAGCAAAAAACTGGAACGCCTTACATTGGGCCCCTATCAAGTGGCTGCCCTGCGGTGCGCCGCGGGGGAATAACCGACAGAAAGGATGGACGACTTATGAAGAACACAAAGAAAACATTGGCCCTGCTGTTGGCGCTGGCCCTGGTACTGGCAACGGTACTGGTTGGCTGCGCGGGCGGGGATAACGGAGAGAGCGGAAGCAGCACGGTGGCCAGCACGCCGGAGGAGGACGGGAGCAGCCCTGAAGAGGAGGGGGAGCCCGCCGGGGACGAAGGCGGCGAGGAAGGCGCAGAGGGCGAAGAAGAGCCTGTGCACGTAAACCCCTATGAGGGCACCGAGTACCCGGAAGGGGAAGAGATCGTGCTGTGGAGCCAGAGCATGGGCGACATCTGGGTGAATTTCTTCGAGAAGTCTGTGCATGAATACAACCTGGAGGGCCGGGGGTATACCATCCGCGAGGAGTTTATTGCCGCTTCTGCCTGGGACGAGCGCATTGCGGCGGCGCGGGCCTCGGACACCTGCCCCACGGCGTATATCCAGTCTTACAACCACATCCCTACCGGGGTGAAGGAAGGCTATTACGGCGCGTTTGACGACTACATGGACAGCGCGGTGTTTGACGATATGCTGCCCATTGTAAAAGAGATGGTTTCCATTGGGGGCAAGACCTATGCCATCCCCCTGCTGTGCGAGCCCTCGATGGTGCTGTACTACCGCAAGGACCTGCTGGAGGCCGGCAACTATACCGAGCCACCCAAGACCTGGCAGGAATTGATTGACATGGCCAACGCCCTGAAAACCGACGAGGTGTTCGGGCTGGAGATACCCGGCTTTGGGGATATGGGCTGGAGCACCTGGGGGATGCAGTTTGGCAACGCCGGCCACGGGCCCATCAACGACAACTGGGACGCGCCGCTGATTGACGACGGCTACCGGGATATTGCCCTGTTCTTTAAGGAGCTGTACGATACCGGCGCGGTGCCGGAGCAGCCTTTGTCCGGCTACACGGACATTAAGCCCTTTGGCCAGGGGGACGTGGTGTTCCAGATTTGCGGCTCTTGGGCGGTTACGGATTTGATTGACACCTACCCGGAGGTATGGGAGAACACCGGCGTGGCCGTGGTGCCCACCAAGGACGGCAACCTGGACAAGACCACCGCGACCATTGGCGGCTGGGTGTATGTGCTGGACTCGAAGGCGGAGAAGCCGGAGGGCGCGGCGGACTATCTCTCCTGGCTGGTGAGCAAGGAGAACCCCCAGCGGCTGGGCCAGTACTATGTGGACGTGAAGTTTGCCAAGGCCTCGCCCTTTGCCAGCATTGCGGACTGGGCGGCGGAGCAGGCCGGGGACGGCGCGGCGTATGTGGACGTGATCAACCGCATTTCCTCTTACGGCCAGCCGGAGGCGGCTTACCCCTGGGATATCTCGGCCAGGGTGGCCTCCCTGTTTGAGGACGTGGCCATGGGGTACGACGACATTGACAACGCCTTGCAGGCCTGCGCGGAGGATATACAGCAACTGATAGACGACAACAACCTGCCCGGCACAGACCCCCGCAAGTAACGGGGCCGGCGCTTACGGGACTTGATGGAAGGCAACTGAATAGGGTTTCCGGGGCCTGCCTTGCAGGCACCTCTGAAAACAAAGGAGATACCGGGTTTTCAGACGTGCCCTGGGCGGGCCCCGGACGCCTTTACTACCTGAAAAGGAGGTATGGGAATATGCGTAGGCCGGCCGGTACAAAAGTGCCCCGCTACACCAAAATGCAAAAGCGGGATATGCGCACCGCCTACCTGATGCTGCTGCCCGCTGTGGCGCTGCTGACGGTGTTTGTGGTGGCCCCCTTGGTGATGGCCATTGACAAAAGCTTTTACGACTGGAACTTTTACGGAAACTCGACCTTTGTGGGGTTTGAGAACTTCCGGGTGATTGTGGTGAACAAATCTTTTAGGCGGGCGGTGGTGAACGCCCTGAAGTTTGTGGCCATTTTGGTGCCGTTGCAGATTTTGCTGCAATTCGCCTTTGCCCACCTGCTGAAGAGCCTTTCCGTGCGGTTCTCCAACGCCATTAAGACCGCCATCTACATCCCCGGCATTATTGCGGGCATTGTGGCGGGCATCATCTTTATGTTTATCTTTGAGTATAAGGGCGGGCTGATCAACCAGATGCTCACCTCGATGGGCCTGTCCCGCATCGCCTTTTTGAACAACGGCTTTTGGGCCATGTTCTCCATTGTGGTGCCCACCCTGTGGCTGGGCTTTGGCGGGGGTACCATCCTCAACTACGCGGGGCTGATCAGCGTGCCGGCGGAGTACTATGAGGCGGCCTCTATTGACGGGGCCGGGGCCTTCCGCAAGCTGGTGTACATCACCCTGCCCCAGATGAAGAACATCTTTGTGTTGCAGTGCATCAGCATGGTGACGGGCACCTTGCAGATGTTTGAGGTGCCGATGATGATGACCAACGGCGGCCCCAGGGAGAGCACCCTGACCCCCATGCTGTACATCTACAACAACTTTAAGAGCACGGGCGTGAACATGGGCCGGACCATTGCAGGGGCGCTGCTGATTATGATTTTTATCGCCATACTCAATTCCTTTGTGTTTACGGTGATCCGGTCCGAACGGTCCATTGACGGTTAAGGAGGGAAAACAGGTGAAAACGAAACCTTTGGCAAAACTCCGGCGGGGCGTGGGCTACTGCGTGGCCCTGGCCGTAGCGGCGGTATCGCTGTTCCCCCTGCTGTGGATGTTTTTGGCCAGCTTTAAAAACAAGCAGGAGGTATTGGCCACCCCCCTGCGGATGCTGCCCAAGGCCTGGATAACCACCAACTATGAGGCCGTGTTGGTCAGCACCAAGAACCCCCTGTTCCATGCCATGCTGGTGACCTTTGTGGTGGCGGTGCTGGGCGTGGTGTTCTCGCTGCTGGTGAACATGATGGCGGCGTACGCCTTTGCCCGGCTGGAGTTTTTTGGCAAGCGGCTGTTTTGGGTATACTGCCTGATTACCATGTATGTGCCGGGGCTGACGATCCTGATCACCTCTTACCTGGTGGTGCACTCGCTGCACATGATCAACACCATATGGGTGCTGCTGGTGCCGGGCATTGCGGGCGGGTACAATATCTTCTTCTTCCGGCAGTTCTTCTTGAACATACCCGCCAGCCTGGAGGACGCGGCCCGGATAGACGGCTGCGGGCGGTTCCGCATATTCTGGACCGTGTTCTTGCCCCTTTCGGTCACGCCCATGGTGGTGCAGGGGGCGGGGATCTTTATCGGCTACTGGAACAGTTTCATGTGGCCGTCCATCACGGTAACGGACAAGTCCATCCAGCAGGTGATGCCCATTATCCGCTCGTTCCAGACCGACTACGGCACGGAGTACGGCCGCATTATGGCCGCCACCTGCCTGGCGGTGATACCGCCCATTGTGCTGTTTGCCATCTTCCAAAAGCATATTGTCAAGGGCTTTGTGCTCTCCGGGCTGAAGTAAGGGGAGGGGCTGTGGCAGTATGGACAGTGTAAACGGTGTGAGCAGGAAAGTGAAACAGGGGGTGGCCGCCATACTGGCTGCCCTGGTGGCGCTGGCTGCCGGGGGCTGCCGGGAGGCCGGGCCTGCCCCGGAGCCTACCCCCAGCCCTGCCCCGGCCCTGGCTGTGGCAGAGGCCAGCCCCACGGCAAAACCCACCCCGCAGGCCCTGACCAACGCCGAAAAGACCCGCCAGAAGGGGGAGGCGGTGGTAGCCGGGCTGCTGGAAAAGAACGTGACCTACAAGCCCCTGCGGGACCCGGAGGGGGCCTATACCCTGAAAGGGGTGAAGAACATCCACATGATCGGGATGGTGACAGGGGAGTACTCGGAGAACCGTACGGCCAGCCGATACGGGGTGGGGGGTACGGACCTGGGGGTGACGGTCAACAGGGGGGAGGAAACCTTCCTCTTCTTTGGGGACACCTTCCGGTATGAGGACCAGACCGGGAACTGGCGCAGCAATGTGGCCGCCGTGACCAGGGACAGCGACTATACCGACGGTATCACCTTTGACAGGATGATTGTGACCGGCACCGGGGTGGCCAAGGAGCTGCTGCGGGGGAAAAAGGCAGAGGGCAAAGAGGTGACGAAAATACCCACCGGGGCTGTATGCATCGACGGCAACCTGTACCTGTCCTTTATGTCGGTGCGGCACTGGGGGGAGCCCGGCGCCTGGGACTGCAACTATGGCGCGGTGGCGAAAAGCACCGACGGCGGGGAGAACTGGGAGATCCTGGAGGGGCTGGCGTGGCCGGGGGAGAGCCGGTTTTGCCAGATGTACCCGGTGCTGGTGGAGGATATGGTGTATGTGCCGGGCATTGGCGGCGGGCGCAACGGCGGCGCGGCCCTGATGCGGGCGCCTGCCGGCCGGTATGAGGAGTTTGACGCCTACGAGTACCTGACCGGCTATGGGGAGGACGGCACGCCTGTCTTTACCCAGGGGGAAGAGGGGCTGGAAAAGGCCATCGACTTTTTGCCAAAGCCGGTGGGGGAGATGTCCTTTTTGTACAGCGAGTACCTGGGGGAATGGCTGGTTACGTATATCTCCGGGCAGGATATTATTTTGCGCAGCGCCAAGGAGATATGGGGGCCCTACTCGAAACCCGTGACCATCGCCGCCCAGCAGGACTTCCCAGGCCTGTATGGCGCGTTTATGAACCCCCGGTATGTGTCGGAGGACGGGAAGAAGATCGGCTTTTTCATGTCCCTGTGGCTGCCGGTGTACAATGTGGCCCTGATGGAAATGGAACTGGAAAAATAAATTGCCTACAAGGCGGGCCGCGGGACTTCCCATGGAAGGGCCGCGGCCCGGCCTGTAGGCGGGAAACGGAGGTCGGTTATGGATAAAAGCTATACGGGCAGGCAGTTGGAGCAGGTCAGCTTCCCGGTAGGGGGCATGGGCGCGGGGATGTTCTGCGTGGAGGGCACAGGGGCCATTGGCAGCCTCTCTTTGCGCAACGCGCCGGATTTGTTTTATGAGCCAGAATGCTTTTCGGCCCTATACGCCCGGCGGGACGGGGCGGACTGGGCCAGGGTGCTGGAGGGCCCTGTGCCCCGGCGGAAGATATTTGGGGGGTGGGGGACTTTATCCGGACTGGGGACCAGCAACCAGTTCGGCAAAACCTATGGCCTGCCCCGGTTCCGGGCCAACACCTTTACGGGGCGGTTTCCCTTTGCCAGGCTGGCGTTCCAGGAAGAGGGGGCGCCGCTGGAGGCGTCCATGACGGCTTTTAGCCCCTTTTTGCCTGGGAACGAGGATGACTCTTGCCTGCCGGCGGCAACCCTGCGGTATACCTTTGAGAACCGGGGGGACAGCCCGGTGGAGGCGGTGTACTCCTTTCACACCGTCAACTTTATGGTGCACCCGGCGGACAAGTGGTTTCCCTCGCCCCTACGGGAGGAGCCGGAGGGGACCATCACCCGGCAGGGGGGCGGGCTGCTGCTGGCCTGCCCGGCCAGGGAGGGGGACCCGGCCGCCTTTGGCCAGTGCCTAATCCAGGTGGGGGAGGCGGGGGCCCTATGCCATACGGACTGGTTCCCCAGCGGCTGGTTTGACCCCCTTACCATGCTGTGGAAGGGCCTGGCCGCAGGCGAAACGCCCCAGGGGGAGCGGGCGGACGGCAAAAGCCTGGGGGGCTCGCTGGCGGTGCGCTTTTGCCTGCAACCGGGGGAGCGCAGGGAAATCGACCTGCACTTTGCCTGGTATGTGCCAAGAACCAACCTGCGCCTTGGCTATGAGGCCCAGGGGGGGCCGGGGGCCAAAGAAACCTACCGGCCCTGGTACGCCGGGCGCTTTGGAAACGTGGAGGAAGTGATGGCCTACTACCGGGGGCAGTTCACCCGGCTTTGGGAGGAATCGGCGGCGTTTTCACGGGCGCTGTTTGCCTCTACCTTGCCGGAAGGGGCGCTGGACGCGCTGGCGTGCAACCTGTCGATTTTGAAATCCCCCACCATTTTGCGGCAGACGGACGGGCGGCTGTGGGCCTGGGAGGGTTGCTGCGACAACATAGGCAGCTGCCACGGGAGCTGTACCCATGTGTGGAACTACGCCCAGGCCCTCTGCCACCTGTTCCCCCGGCTGGAGCGCAGTTTCCGGGACGCGGAGTTCCATGAGGACCAGAACGGGGCGGGGCATCAGGAGTTCCGCTCCTCGCTGCCCATACGGCCTTCGGGCAACACCTTCCACGCGGCCGCGGACGGGCAGTTGGGGGGGATCATGAAGATGTACCGGGAGTGGCGCATCGGCGGGGACATAGGCTTTATACGGGCATACTGGCCGTTGATGAAGAAGAGCCTGGACTACTGCATCGACACCTGGGACAAGGGCCGGGAAGGGGTGCTGAAGGAGCCCCATCACAACACCTATGACATTGAGTTTTGGGGCGCGGACGGTATGTGCTCCTCCTTTTACCTGGGGGCCCTGGTGGCCATAAGCCGCATGGGCCGGGCGCTGGGGGAGGATGTAACCGGGTACGAGCAACTGTACTGCCGGGGCCGGGCGTACCTGGAAACCCGGCTGTTTAACGGCGCATACTTTGTGCAGCAGGTGGAATGGGAAACCTTACAGGCGCCTTTTGACCTTTCCGGGGAGCCGGCGGCCTGCCGGGCCCTGATGGAGCGGGAAGGGCCCAAGTACCAGTACGGCGCCGGGTGTATTTCCGACGGGGTGATGGGGGCCTGGCTGGCCCGCGTCTGCGGGCTGGGGGATATTCTGGACCCGGCAAAGGTGAAGAGCCACCTGCTGGCCGTATACCGCCACAACTTTAAGCCCGACCTGACAGGGCACGCCAACCCCCAGCGTCCCGGCTATGCCCTGGGCAACGAAGGGGGGCTGCTGCTGTGCACCTGGCCCCAGGGCGGCAGGCCCTCGCTGCCCTTTGTGTACAGCGACGAGGTGTGGACGGGCATTGAGCACCAGGTGGCCGCCCACCTGATGCTGTTTGGCTGTGTGGAAGAGGCAAAGTCCATTATAGCGGCCAGCAGGGCCCGGTATGACGGGGCGAAACGCAACCCCTTTGACGAGTATGAGTGCGGCCACTGGTACGCCAGGGCGTTGGCCTCTTACAGCTACTTGCAGGCCTACACCGGCGTGCGCTATGACGCGGTGGAAAAGACCCTGTATGCCAGCGGGCAAAACGCCCCGGCCTATGCGGTGTTTTTGAGCACGGCAACCGGGTATGGCGTGGTGACTTTGCAGGACGGCCGGGTGGACTTGCAGGTGGTGCGGGGGGAGATACCGGTAGAACGGGTGGTGCTGGCATAACCGGGGCGGGTTTACCGGCCGGCGGCTTTCCAGAATGCCTCCAGCGTACGGTTAAACGCTTGGGGTACATCCATGTTCACACAGTGGCCGGCGTTGGCGAAAATGGCCAGGGTGCAATCCGGCTCGCTGTTTTTCCACGCCCGGACCGCCTCTAGTTCCATGGGGACGTCAAACGCCCCGCAGCCGATGAGCAGGGGGTAATCCCTTGGCCCTGGCTTATGCCGGTTTACCAAACGGTGGAGCGTTGCCAGGTACCGGAACGACTTTTTGGGAAAGCGTAGGTTCATGGCGTAAAATTCGTTTTGGGCCTTTGGGGTATAGGCGGAAATCTCCCGGTTTGCTTTGGCAAACCATTTCACCGAGAAAAGCGCTTTCAGCATCATTTGCGCCTGTTTGGCGCTGTTTGCGCGGTTCATTTTGGGGTCGAACCGGCAGATGTCATACCCTCCAAAGCAGGCCAGGGAGCTTACGGCATGGGGGTAATGGTGGGCAAAATCCTGCGCCAGGACCGCGCCCAAGGAAACGCCGGCCATATGGATTTTGTCAATTTTTTCCGCCTGTAAGATGGCATAGATCCACGGGGACATCCTTTCGATGGTGTCCCCTTTTTGCGTGTGCAGGGACTGCCCGTGGCCGATGACGTCAACAGCCAGGATGTTGTAGGTGTGCTGAAAATACGCGAACTGGGTTTGGAACATTTGGTGGTTGACAAAAGCCGCGTGGATAAACAGCACCCATTCGGCCTGCCCGGCGGCCCGGCTTACAAAATAGGTAAGGGGCGAGTTGGCTAACTTTCTTGGCTTCATGATTTCCTACCTCCTTTTCTGGGGATTGCCCGGCGGTGGGGGAAGAAATACCCCGCTCCCGCAGCAGCGCCGGATCTTCTCCTTCTTTTCTTCTGCCGTCCACGCACGGATGAAGTTGTCCAGCGAGGCGTACTCCCCCAAAATATTTTCCTTTGTATAGTCCATCATGCTCTCCTGCCGGAGCAGCTTGCCGTTGGTATCGTAGATGGAAACCGTTTTGTAGATGACCTTTACCGTGCAGCCGTTTGCGTCTACAACCGGCTTTTCCTGTGGGCCTACCGGGGGGACGGGCGGCTTTCCGGCACCGGGGACGGGTGCGGTTGGGGCAAAGCCGTCTACCTGCTCCACAGGGCCGCCCCAGCCGGGGTCTGCAAACAGCCGGGTCACTTTGCGGAAGTCCATCACCACAAAGTGGGTTTTCCCCTCCTTTTCCCGCAGCCGGGTACCCCGGCCAATGATTTGCTTAAATTCCGTCATGGAGCCGGTCATCTCGTCCAGAACGATCAGCTTTGTCATTTTGCAGTCCGCGCCGGTAGAGAGCAGCTTGGAGGTGGTTGCAATCACAGGTCCCTCTTTTGACGTGGAAATGAAGTATTTCAGCTTGCTTTTGCCGTATTCATCGCTGCCGGTTATGCGCACCACATAGTCCGGGTTTTCCCTGACCATGTCCGCGTTCAGGTTGACCAGCGCCAGGCGCATCCGTTCCGCGGCGTCCTCGGTGGCGCAGAATTGGATGCAACGGTAAGCCCCCTTTGCACAAACGCAACGCGTTGCTTTTTTGGTATATTATATCATAGGGGGCGTCCTAAATCAAATATTTTGTAATATTCCATCAGGAACAAGCGTGGCGCGTGCTGCGGCCTACAGGTACGCCCGCTGAAAGCGTACCGTGCATTCTGCCCATCAAAAAACCTTTCACCTCCGCCAAATGAGAAAAGCAAGGGATACCTTCCCGGATAGCCGTATCATT